>NZ_KE386982.1:84550-341133 GCF_000429905.1 Desulfatibacillum aliphaticivorans DSM 15576
CATATGGAAACACCCCCACGGGCGTGGGGAAGACTACGATATATTGAAACCGACCAGCAAGGACAAAGAAACACCCCCACGGGCGTGGGGAAGACGGCTGATAAGGTCACGGGCAAAACCAACGATAGGAAACACCCCCACGGGCGTGGGGAAGACCGATACCAGAGGGCAAGCCGCTGGAAAACCATGGAAACACCCCCACGGGCGTGGGGAAGACCGACCCGGCAATGCTCGTGCACACGGCCTGGGAGAAACACCCCCACGGGCGTGGGGAAGACGGTATTTAAAAAGGAAGTAAGCGCCGAGTACAAGAAACACCCCCACGGGCGTGGGGAAGACTGACGCCTATCATCGCGTTCATACTTTCAGCCGGAAACACCCCCACGGGCGTGGGGAAGACTATGGGGTTCCGGTCTCGGAGAAATGGACAACGGAAACACCCCCACGGGCGTGGGGAAGACCGTCTGATGTTGTCACGGACGCTGGGAACTCCAGAAACACCCCCACGGGCGTGGGGAAGACAGTACAATGTCCCGGAAGGCGTGGCGGACCACGGAAACACCCCCACGGGCGTGGGGAAGACTGACAGACCAGCACGGAAAATCGCCTGCGCTTGGAAACACCCCCACGGGCGTGGGGAAGACCCTGTACTTGCTGATGCAGGTTCACCAACACAAGAAACACCCCCACGGGCGTGGGGAAGACGACGCAGCCCGCGCTTTAACCCTGGGCGACACAGAAACACCCCCACGGGCGTGGGGAAGACCTTCGTCCAGATCAACTCCATTGCTCAAGCCGAGAAACACCCCCACGGGCGTGGGGAAGACACCAACATCTTGTCGGCGTTTGTTATCCCAATAACAACATCTTGCTATTTTGCCAAGAGGCCATTTTTCTCCTGCACCAATTGCAGGCCGCTGATTTCCACCAGGGCTCTGGTATGATCGCCCAGCCCGCGGATTTTGTAGCCCGGCGGTTTATTGGAACGCTGGAACAGGATGAGCCCGGATTCCGGCGGGCAGTGGTCCAGCAGGTATTCCACGACTCCGTCCGCCACGGAGTCTTTAACGCCGGAGACGAAAACGTTTGGCCTTGGCTCCACGAACCAGAGTTTCATGCGGCCCCGGACGGCCGGAGGCAGGTGGTTTGCGACGGCGACAAGCATTTTAATCTCCATACAGGACGTGTTGGATGTCCTTGGCGATGCGGTCCAGGAGGTCTATGGCGACGACTCTGGAGCGGAAGGCTTCGGACACGGTGTGTTTATTATATCTTCCTCCCATTTCCAGGGTCAACGCAAAAGCCAGGTCAATGCAGAGGTCCTTTTTGTACAGGTCGGCCAGGTCGTAGATAAAGGGCAACGGGCTTCCTGAGTGGATGAAGCCGATGTGGGGGGAATAGCCCAGGCTGTAAACCGACGAGGTGAGGATGCCGTACAGGGCCGCATTGGCGCTGGTGAGCACCTGGTTGGTGACGTCGCTCATCTCCATCTTGCCCGGCTTGTAGGAGCGGCCTTTCCATCCCACTTTGTATTTTTCGGCCAGGTCCTTGTACAGGGCCCGGACCCGATGGCCTTCCATGCCCATCATTTCCTTGAGGCTTTTCCCGGCGAGATCCTCCTGGGGAAAGCGCATGGCGAACATTCTTCGGGCGACCTCCAGGGACTTTTTTTTGTCGGCGGCCAGGAGCATTTGGGATCGGAGGTTTCTGGAGTCCGAGGTGGGGGACTGGCCCGCGGCGTAAAAAAGCAGGCTGTCCTCCCCCACCCAGCACACGTTGCAATTGGCGGCGGCCAGGACCTTGACCGCCTCGTGGGTGATGCTGGTTCCCGGCCCCAGGAGCAGGGTGTTTATGACGGCGGCGGGAATGCGGACCACGTTATTCTCGCAGTCGATCCATTTCACGCTGCTGTCGTCAATTTCCAGGCGTCCCCGCTCCAGGTAAAGGAAAGGATACTTGTCCTTTACCTGGGGCAGGTTTTCCCGGGTAACCTTGATGAAAAGCCGCTTTTTGGCTTCCTTTGCCATGGCTTAGTTCCTGATGACGGTGACCCGCCGGTCCCGGTATTTTTTCATGGGGCCGAACTGCAAGGGCACGTCGTTAAGGGTGATGGGTTCGCCCGGATGCTCCCCGTCCACCACACGGAAGTCTTCCATGAGTTCTTTTTCCTCCATGAGGGCGGCGGCCCGGTCCATGGCGTCCTTTTGGGAGTCAAAGACGCCCTGGAAGACGAATTCCGTGGGCGCGCAGTTTTTCCGGCCCAGGTAGATGTCCCACACTGGATTCTGCAGGGCCTGGGCGAAGTCCTCGGCCAGGTCGGGCGGGAGATCCAGAACCACGGCGAACCGGGCGTCCTGGAGGTAGTAGCGGTAGGTCAGCTTTGCTCCTCCGCCCACGGCGGGCTTCCCTTCGCTGGTCTTGGGAATGTGCAGCCGCTCCCATGGATCCTTGTCATCATAGGCGCTGCCCACCATGTGAAAATCCCTGAGCAGGGGTTGTCGGGGGATTTTTTCCGGCTGTCCGCCGGAGCGTCCGGGCCGGGTGCGGGCGCAGGAGATGACGGTCTGGCCGTATGGCGCCAGACGGGCCAAAAGCTCCTTTTGCTCCCCGGAGGCGCCCAGGGCGCAAAGGAGCAGGCCCAGGACGCCGGACCGGGTGGGAAAGGGAAGGGTGTCCCGCCGTCCAAACTTGGAGTCCGCCCCCCAGGACTGCAGAGGGGCCTCCAGCCACATAAGCAGGTATCGGCTATTCATGGCCCACCTCTTGGATTGCGTTTTGGATGGACAGGACGAGGTCGTCTATGGACGGCCCGTTATCCTCCCCGAAGGTGAATTCGGCGATTTTGCCGAACAGGGACCCCGCCTGTTGCTCCTTTTTTGCCAGATAGGCGCACAAGGCTTCCTTGCTGGGCTCCAGCAGGCCGCCGTTGCGGGGTTTGACAGCCGTATCAAAGGGGGCTTGCAGGCGCTGCCCCTTACGCACGAAAACCTTGGAGAACTCCCACCAGCAGGCCCCGGACTGGGTTGCCTGCCGGGCGCTTGGCAGGGCCAGGTACAGGGCTTTGACAAAGCCTTCCAAAGCCTGGGGAAGGTGCTGGCCCGCCAGGTTCTCCCACAGCTGGCCCATGTCCAGGCATACGTAGCGGTAATAGGTGGCGGAATTAAACTCCAGGGCGCCCATGTGCGCGGACCCGGGTTCGGTCTGCAGGTCGTCCAGGGCGGTGAAGAACTCCACCTCGTTGGTCACCTTGTGGGTGGAAATGGCGTGGGAAAAAGAAGCGGCGCCCTCCACGTTCAGGGCCGCGGCCTGGGCCACCATGCGGCCGAACAGGGCTATGTCCACGCCGTCCCGGGAGAAATCCGGCTTACCCAGAAGGTTTTGGATTTTCTTTTCCAGTTTGATCTTCTGGATTTTGGCCTCCCCGTTCTTGGTGACCTTTTCCTCCTGGAATTCCGTGCTGAAGTTGTTTTCCTGCAGGGCCAGGGCGATTTTTTTGACTTCCTCCCAGCTGAGAAAAATAAGGGCGTCGCTCTTATCCGAGCCGTTGCCTTCGGAATCGTCGCCGTCATCCTTTTTACCCTTTTTTTCTTTGATGAACACCGACGCCACCTGGGCGGCGCAGGCCTGGGCTTGGTCCGTATCGGCGCCCAGTTCCGCGCAGGCGTCCTCTATCATTTGGTGGATGAGCTTGGTGCGGCTTCCAATGGGCACGCCCAGGTCCTTCATGGTCAAACGGATGTTGCGCTTCCAGCACTGGCTGCTGACCCGGGCCCGGGTGGTTCCGCCCACCACGGCGGTTTTTGGAGCGCCCACGTCGTCCCGGTTCAGACAGGTGACGGGGAAGGATTGGAGGATATGAAATTCCACGCGCAGGTTTTGGTACGGATTCTTTTCCATGATTGCAAGCCTCCTTATTTATATAAAGCGGTTATTGAATGTCTGAAGTCAAAGGAACCAGTTGCAGCAGGCCGAAGCCGAATGCTTTGGCCCTGCCGATGCCCTGGGTGAAGCTCGTTTTAAACGCGCCGGGATCGGTGACGCGTAATTTGCCGATAAAAGTTGCTGTATTATGGGTCCTCATGGTCCCGTCCTTGGCGTAGGCTTCCACGCCCATGCGGCTGACTTGCAGGCTGTGGGGCTCCACTTCAAAGCCAAGACCCGGCGCCTTTTTCAGGAACCATTCATGAAGATTCTCCCGGCCCCGGACCGGGATGAGCTTGCGGGATTTGTTATCTCGCCGGACCGGATTGAGCACCACTTCAAAGCCGTAATAATTCCAATCCAGAAACGCCGCCGGCACTTCCCGGCAGTCAATGGTTCCATAGCTCGGCTGCTCTGGCTCCCGGCGGGACAGAATAAGGATCTTCCTTCCGTTCCAGTCCCCGCCCTTGTCGGCAAAGAGAAAATCCCGGCCCTGGCCGTTGTTCTCCGGAAACAGGTCGTAGACGGCCTTATGAACCCCGTAGACGTCCTTCAGCCCCAGGGCCTTGCAGTCCCCCCGGTCAAGGGTGTACATGGTCGCTATCATCTTGTTCCCTCCTTCCGAAAAAGTCTTCCGCCCAGCGAAGTTTGCGCTTTTCGCCAAACCATAGGAGTTCATCCAGCAGCCGGGCGTAGCACAGGGGCTTTCCTTTGGACCGGATGAGGGCCAGCATGGGGCGCAGCACTCGGCAGGCCTCTTCAGCGTCGTCGCAGGCCAGGAGCCTGCGCAGGCGGGCTCTGGCGGGCTGGGACTCCTTTTTCTCATCATAGCAGGAGGCCAGGGCCCGCCCGATGCCCCAAACCCCGTCCTTTTCCGGCTTGGCCCTGGCAAGGGCCGCAGCTATGGAGGCGAAGGATGCGCGTTCCCAGGGCTTTTCAAGGTCGCACCAGCCCACAAGATGCTCCCAGGACTGGGACTCGGTGGCCGGATTGTCTGCACGGCGCAGGCGGGCTCCGTAGCCGGCGTCCTGAGCCATTCTTTTAATGGCGTAGGACACGAACTCCGTCCCCCTGGTCTTTCTGAGTTGTTCGTCTTTTTCCATTTCATTCCCCCAATTGATTGAAGGTTAATGAGCCGCAAGCCGTGAAGGAGCTCACGGACAGTTTGAATTCCCGTTTTTTAAATACTTGGATAAATTGGGACGGTTGGCGGCCCAGGCTTCCATCTGCCGGGCCGTATCCCTGGGGCAAAACGTGTTAAAGGCTGTTCGGGCGCAATCGGCAAACCGGGGGCGCATACCATGGGCGCCGCCATCGATATCAGAGCCGCAAACATCCACCAGGTCCTGGAAATTACGTTCGGAAAGCTGCCAGAACAAGTTGGACGCCTGCGCCGCCTGTTTTTTCCCGTCAGCCTTTTGGTGCTTGAAATAGGCTAGGGAGGATCCGTATACGGATCTGGCCAGGCCTTCCAGGGCATCCATTTCGCCTTTCAGGGAGGCGAGCCAGGTTTCTCCCAGCCATTGGGAGGAGAGCCTGATTTCGGACTCCACAAAATCGTCGGCGCCGGAGACGTACTGCTCCCCCGCATTGCTACTCACCCTGAGCCCCCCTGACCAAATTTTGAAACTCCCGGGTCCCCCTTTCCTGGCTTTGAGAATACCGCTGCGCAGTTGGGGGCAATCAAAAGATCGAGGGCTGTCCGCCTGAATGAATGAGAGAAGAGATGTCAACTCGCGCCATGGCCTTTTTTCGGGATCAACCCACAGAACCCTGGGCTTCTTGGTGTTGTCCACGGCCATGCTGGGATCAAAGGCGCCGTCCTTGTAGCCGGGATGAAAAATCCCTTCGACGTAATGGAAGTTTTCGTCCGCAAACAATGCGAACCGGCACAGGGGCAGCAGTCTTCCCATATACGCGTTCTTAAAGCTCCGGGCCAAGGAGCAGTCCTCCCCTTCAGGCATTTTCTCCCAGGGCGGAACGCCCAGCCCTTCCGGGAATTGCTCCATGCGAGCGATTTCCTCCAGCGTGAACAGGTTCAACCAGATCGTTTCCTGTAAGGATCCGCCGAACAGAAAATTGTGAAGAAACCCCTGGAAGCCCAGACAAGTACCTGGCTTGGCTGTTTTGGATTTTTCGGAATACGACGGGCTTAAAACGATTTTTGCATCGACCTTTTTGCCGCCCAGGGCGAAGCAGGAAAGAAATACCAATACAAGAGCCTTCTCTGGGTCACTCAGATCCCTGTCCTTTTGGCTTTCAAAAACCTGCGTGGTGTTGCCGGTAGCCACAAAGGGCAGGACAGCGCTGACATTCTGGATGTCGGCCGCCATAATCGCCGGCATTTGCAAAAATGGCCTGTCTCCATAGAGCCAGAAGCAATCCTTATGCTCCTCCAGGTATTCCACGGCCCTGGAGGCCATGCCCGAAGCCCCCATGGCAAGCCATTCGTCCGCGTCCGCCGGGGTGTGGGCGGTCTGGGCGATGGCCAGAAAGAGTTTTGTGAGAGCGATTTTTTCCAGGGGATTCCCGCCCAGGGCCTCCAATGCCGGGTCTGAAAAAACGTCCCGCAGGCTGACAAGCCCCCGGCCCGCAACGGGAATCCATTCCTCTTCCACCAGGTTGAAGCGTTTTTCCATGTGCGCCTCCATGATTATTATGAACATTCTTCCTGTGTTGAAGGTTATTGTTGGATCGCCCTGTATCCCAGGGCGGAGTCGTATTTGAGTACATAGCCCGGAAGGGCTTCCTGCCCGTCCAGACCGGCCAGGACGCCGCTTTCCCTGACCATGGCGGCCCTGAAGGGGCTCTCGTCGTCCTCGCCCAGGTACACGAAGCCCTTGAGGAAATTCATGTTCAGGCCATGGAAATCCGGGGCCAGTTTTTCAGGAACCGTCACGGTGTTCAGTTGGATCCGGGCGGCGGCCCTGCGCCAATAGGCTTTGTCCCGCAGGCGGAGGCCCGGGGAAAGAACCAGGGAAGACCCGTCCGGCAGTTCCAGGCGGGTTCCGTTTTGATCGTGAATTTTGGATTTTATAAGCAGGACGTCCGTGGTTTCGATTTCCGAATACCGGGTTTGGGCCCTGGTCTCGGACTGGGTCTTGCCGCTCCTGGAAAGGCCTGTTCTCGCCAGCCTTGAGAGTTTGTCCTTTACCTTTTCCAGTTCCTGCTTGTAGGCGGCCATGGGGCCTTGGTCGTTCCGATGGGAATACGTGGCCGCCATGAGAGCCCGTATTTTGGCGCCTGTGAGCTTGAATCGAGGCTGGCCCTCCCAGACATCCAGGCTGCGGCACAGGACGTAGGGAGCGTAAACCACGGCGCTTTTGCCCATGCTCTGGCGGTCGGCCTGGGCATCCTCCAGGGAAGGAGCCAGGATCCAGGCTTCGCGGCGGGCGCCTATGGGACGGATAGAATCATTTTCCCGATGCCGCCATAAGCGGCCCAGGCGCTGCAGGATCATGTCCGTAGGACACAGGCGGGAAACCAAAAAGTCGCCGTCAATATCCAGGGACTGCTCAAGCACCTGGGTTCCCACCAGTATGCGGCCCTGTTCCCCGCGCTTTTCCCGGCCGGTCTTTCCGAAAACCCCGGACCAATAGGATTCGTTGGCTTCACGGTCCACTTTGAGAAAGCGGGAGTGGACGAGGCCGGACTCTATGCCGAGGCCGGCAGTCCGGGCGCCCAGGCGCTGAAAGACTTCCCGGGCGCCGTCTACGGTGTTCTCTATCCACAGAACCTGCTGGCCCTGCTGAGCCCGGTCAATGGCTTCCTCGAAGGCCTCTTCATCATCAGGATGTATGCGCGTCAGGATTTCTGGCTCTTCCACTGCAGGCGAGGCAATGGCGTGGGGCGGCCCGCTATTCGGGCGTGCAGTGATCAGGGGATAGGCGTCGTCTCCAGAAGCCGGGGTTTCCCCCGGTGAGTAAACCAACTCCGCCCTGCGAGTTGTATCCAGGGTTGCGCTCAGAATGATGACCGTGCAATGGATTTCCCTGAGCGCCTGGACAAGCCGGTCCAGGATAACGCCGGTGTAGGCGTCGTAACTGTGGACCTCGTCCAGGATGACGCATTTGCCCGCCAAGGCAAAGGTGCGCACGAATCCATGCTTGACGTTCATGGCGGCCATGAGCGCCTGGTCCACGGTGCCCACGGCGAAGGGCGCCAATAATCCACGCTTGCGATAGTCAAACCAGGATTTGCCTGGCTGTCCGTCCTCTCCCATTTCAGTGGCCCCAAGCCACGCCGCGCTGTGGAGAAGCAAGGCTTTTTTATGGGGGCAGTTCTGATCCAGGACGACGTCCAGAAACTTGTTCATTCGCTCATGCATTTTGTCGGAGGTCAACTGGGTGGGCAGGGCGAAATAAACGCCGGTCGCCCTGTTCTCCTCAAGAGCCTTATACGCAGCGAACAGGGCCGCCTCGGTCTTCCCCATGCCCATGGGGGCCTCCAGGACATACACCCCGGGTGAAGAGGCCGCTTGGGCCATTTCGTCCTGGAGCGAGTAAGGGCTGAATTCAAAAATATCCTTGAAGGTCAGCCCGTTTTTAATCCTGGGGCGAATAAACCCGGCGTCGTCAAGGGCATCGGCGGTCATCCGGGAAAGATCCTCGTCGGAAGGAAGGCCCTTGGGAGCATACGGGCAAATGTCCAGGGCTGAGCCGATCCAGTCCGCCACGGTCGTGAGGCCGGACAATACGTCCGCATGAATGTCCGAGACGACTTCGGGCCAGGGGGATTGGAAATACTCCCTTAGCCGATCCACGGTCTTCATCCGTTCCGCCTGCCAGGTCGGGCCTCCGTATATTTCGTCGTCCGGGAAGCCGGGGGATGCCGGGGAAACACCGTGGTGGCGGCCGACGATCTCCGGTATGTAACGACCCAGATTCCGGGCTGCGGCTTGGCTGACAGTGAAATGCCAGCCGATGTTCCTGTCCAAATTTGCGGAGGCCAGCCCACGATATTCGCCAAGGCTATTATAAATTTTATCCTGAAAACCCGGGCTGATTTTCCCGATGTCGTGAATCGCTGCAATCAACTCGCTGCCGCAAGGAAAGAGCTTTTGAACCAGCCATTCCGGCTGTCGCTGCATCCATTCTCGGGTGACCATCCCCACGATTTTGCAGTGCGTGAAGACGTCGACGCCCGGACAGGAAGCCCCACCGGGCGCTGAAACGGTCTTTGCGATGAAGGACGGTGGAAACGGAGGCGGGGGCTTGGGAACGTTATGATTCTTAGGCGGCCGCATGTTTTTTTCCCTCTGAGAAAGTTTGATTAGGAATGTCTTTTGGCTTCTTTCGCATTATCTTCATCCGTCAAAGCATAGGAATACCTCTCCAAGCTGTCCTGCATCTCCCTGACAACCATGTCTCTCAACTGCCCGGGAGCTATTACACATGCCTCCTTGCCCAGGCTCAGGATCCATTGCTTGATTTCATCCAGGCCAGCCACTTCAAAAGCCAGTTCCAATCCGCCGTCCGGGAGTTTTTTCATGCGCTGGCTTTCGTGCCAGATTTTCTCCCCCACCCATCGGGACCATTCTGGACTGATGCGGACCTTCACGGTATGGAGTTCGTCCTGCATGACCTTGAAGCTGCCGCTGGTGTATTCTTCCAGGGAAAAATCTTTCGGAAGGTCGAAAGCGGCGCCTGTAACCTTAAGCATTTTTATGCGGTCCACCACAAAGGTCCGGACTTCGCCCCGCAGGTGGCAAAAACCGATGAGGTAGATGGTTCCATCCAGGAATCGCAGGGCGTAGGGATCCACCTTGCGAAGGCTCTCTTTGGGGCTTCGCAGGGATTGGTAAATCATTTCCACCCGCTCCCGTTTGGGCAGAACTTTGCTAAGCTGGTTCAGGATTTCCCGGTATTTTCCGTATTCCTTGAACGGCCGTATGCCGACGGAAAAGGCGCTTTGGACATTGTCCAGATAAGCCAGGGTTTCCCGGGGAATGGTGGCGCGGACTTTTTTAAAGAGTGACTCCAGGGCGTCGTAATACCAGGTGTCTTTGAAGACTTTAATGAAATCCCCGTAGAGGTATAGGGACATGAGCTCAGTGGTGGTGAAAGGCTGGGGAACCTGAAACTTGTAGTCGTCAATAAAGGCCCATTTGGTCTGGCCCTTGATCTTCTCCGTAAACAACGGAAATCCTGCGGCCTGCAAAGCCTCCAGATCGCGGTATACGGTTCGGCGAGAAGTATTCTCCAGGTCCATGATGTCGCGTACGCTTAGCCCGTTATGGCTGGCTTCAATATGCCTGAGAATCCGCCATTGCCTTGCAAGCTGATCGCCTCTCATTGCACACCTATAAAATGTATTATTAATGTTAAATTTTTCAGTATCATATTTTAAAGGACCTTTTAAGCACCAAAATCATTCTGAGTTTAAGAATATTAATTTCCTGCCATGCGATTCTCGAAAATACAAAATATTCCCGCATAAAATCGCATTTATTGCATTAGCACGAAAAAAGCAATCTGCAAAAGAGATGCATCATGAATGTTCATATCATCCGGCAGTGTCAGATACGGACACACTTTGAAGTTTCTTAAAAAATATTGAGTGAATTGGGATGCAAACAATATAAAGCGGGGTATTGAATGATAATGGCTTGATTTTTTTATTTATTTTAACTTTTTATGTGTGGCTTTTTTTCATCTTCCCCCTAACCTTGCTCCTGGCGCTCTTGATGATCTTCTCCACGGCGGCCGCCTTCGCCTCGTCAGACATGCGATTCCACCTTGCCGTGGCCATAAGCTCGGTAATCCTGCTTCGCGCCAGAGAGGACGATCTTTCCAGATAGTCCAAATACTGCTCCCGGCTCATTTTGTAAGGCACCCCTCCCACGGTGATCCGGCCCGAGGGCGGCCCCAGCCGAAGCATTTCCTTGTCCGCCAGATCCTCCAGGGCCTCGTAAACCTGATCTTCCTTGGACTCCGCTCGCGTCACGGGCATTCTTTCCCTGGGCGCCCAGGCCGTATGGATGGAAGCGCCGGCCGAAAGCATCAGGGCCGATAGTCCGTCCTCTTCCCCGGCGAAATACCGGATCATATACCCCACCTGCACCGGCTGCATGTTCGTTACCTGGTTGACCACGGTCGCAGGCAAACGGTTCCAGAACCCCTTCTTTTCGTCAAACGGGGAGTCCTTCCGGGTTTTTCCGGTGGCGATGAATTCTCCCAGGCCCGTGAACGGACGCTCCGCCCAGTCGGTCCCGGTCATGACGGCCTCTCCGGCGCGGCCCAAGGGGCTGGCCTTGCCCTTGATCAGCCTGGGCGGGTCAATCAGCTTCAGCGGGTCGAAAAAATGCCCTCCGATGGAAAAGGTTTTCCGCCCTTCCGTCTCGATGCCAAGCATTTCGTACAGCCTGGTGATGTCCACCTCGGTCCACCGGAATTTCTTGAACCGCTCGGTTCCCGCCTGTTCCTTCCAGAACTCTTCCGTATCGTCCGGGCCGTTCAAAAGCAGTTGGGCCATGATGGTCGCCAGGGCCACCCGCAGGGCGATCCGGCCCCAAAAGCGCCGGTATATGCTATCCATGCCCTTGGGGCCCGGAATGTCGCCGATGATCCGGTTGATCCATTTGTTCAGTCCTGGGATCATGCCCGTCACCGTGCGGAAGTTGGATTCCGTCCAGTCCGGCGCCAGCAAGGCCATGCGCGAAATATTCTGCAAGGTGGGGTTCCTGCCCATGCGCTTCAAATGCAGGCCGCCGAAGTCCGCGTTGATCAGCCGGGCGACCCGTTCGGCCACGGCGTTTTCGTCCACCCCGCCTTTGATCCCCTGCTTCACATGCCGGTCCTGGGTTTTCTGCAACTCGTGGACGAACTCGATCACAAAAGCCTCCGCCTTCAATCCGGCGAAAAACTTCTTGAACAGGGAATCCGCAAAGCGCTCCCGGGCGTAGCCCATGCCGCCCATCACCTTGGAGGCCTTTTCCAGCCCCAGCTTTCTCAACAATTCCTCGGCCAGGCCCCGTTCGTCCCGGAGCTGACCTTCGCCCCAGTCCTGGATCTCGCCCAGGGTCAGGCCGTTCTTAATCCCCAGGGTGATGAGCGGATGCCGTTCCTCAATCTTCCTAAGCCCCATCTTATAGGCGGACACCGGATTCCAGCCGCCGGTTTTTACGTCGTCGCCGTCCACGGTCTCCGTGGTCTTGCGCCAACCATGCTGCACGCCGAACATCCACGACCTTGCCCCGGCCATGTGATGGAAGAAGGAAGAGAGGAGGATCCACGACTTCAAGGCTTGGTTCAGGCGGGACAAGGCTTTCAGACCTGGCGTATCCCAAAACAACCGGTCCCCGGTGGTCATTTTGTTGATCATCCTGGCCAGTTCCGCCGGGGCGTACAGCCGCCGTTGCTCCCAGGACTCCGCAATATCCTTGGGCGGCCGTCGCTCAATCCTGTCGCACTGCTTTCTCGCCGCAAACTCTTGCGCATCATCCTCGGACAAAAACACCCTGTAGGCCCGGGTGGAGTCCTTGGATTTATAAACCGCAAAGGTTTCGGGAACCCGTTCAATGGGCGAAAAAAAGAACTTCCTGCCGTAATCGCTCACAAACAGGCTCACGGCGCCCTGCGGCCCAATGTCGGACCCCACCTGCCCGGCCCATTCCCAGACGTTAAAGCCAGGCGCGTCAAGCTCCGCATACCCCTTGCGCTTTCGGGTGTCGAACAGCCTGCCGCCTTCCAGATCCCGCAGGTAGTACCCGGACCGGATAAAGTCCTTGTTCGCCAGGATGGATTCCAGCTCGGTCATGTACGAGCCGTAAGAATTGGTCAGCCCTTTCACGCCCAGTTCGTAGCCTTCCATCCACCCGTCCAGGATAGTGTCCAGCTTGCGCCCCATCCTGGCGGTGGTGAAGGTTTGGAACCCGCTGGTTCCCGTTCCGGAAGCCGACACGCTATCCTTGAACTTGTCCTTGAACTTCCAGATCCGCCGCACGTAGTTGTCCCGCCACGATTTCACAACCCCGTTGGCTTCGGCCACGGTGTAGGCCTCCTCGAACAAAGCCCCGATTTCGTCCGCCAGGGCCTTCTGTTCGTCCGTCAAGGCCTCCACCCGATTCAGGAGACCCAACTGTTCCCTTATGGCGATCCTGCCTTCCCGGGAGGTCTCAGGCGCTTTCAGGGCTTTTTCCGCCCAGGCCCGAAACTCCGCAATCTTGTCAGGATGCCCCTGGATGTCACGCCACACCATCATGGCCTGGTCGAGCAAATCCGATTCCCGCGACCGCTTGAGCTTCTTGTCGTAGGCGAAGCCCAGGGCGTGCTTGCGCCGGCTTTTTTCGCCGGCCAGCTCCTGGACCTTCTTTTGCAATTCCTGAACCCGCAACTGAACCTGGTGGACGGCCTGATCCCTTTGCTCAAAGATCCGGTTGGCAAAGCTCCGGTTCTGCTCCATCTCCCAGGTCAAAAACGCCGATCCCGGCTGCTTGACCGCCGCGTACCGCACATGGCCGGTTTTTTCACCTGCAGGAGCAGGCTTGCCCAAAAAGCGATCCCCTTCCAGATCCCGCACCACGCCCCTGGACGTCCTCACAAACAGGTTCGCCAGGCCGTCGATAAAATCCGCGATCTTTTGCAGCACGGACCGGACCGGGGAAGAAAATCGATCAAACTCCCGTTGGCGGAGCTGCTCCGTCACCCACACGGCCCGGTCTTCAGGCCCGCCCACGTCGCCGGAGTTTTCCGATTTCCAGTTTCCGGCTTCCACCTGGCTCCGGATCTCCCGGGAGAGGACGCCCCGGTCTTTGGCGCTCACTAGGCCCACGTCTTCAAGAAAATGAAACTTTTCATGGGCCAGGGTCCACTGGTCTGCAATATCCCTTTGGAGAAGGATCTCAAAATCCTGGTATTGTCCGGCGATCATCTCCCCGGATTCCAGGCTTCGCCCCCGGCCCAGGGTGAAGGCGGCTTCGTCGGCGCTGATATGGTCCACGGCTCGAATGGTCAAGCTGTCCATGCCTGGATACTTCACCCACACCCCGCCGTCCGTCGAGATCCCCGCGTCCGCGCCGGGAAAATGCTTTCGCACCTGATCCAAAGTCACCGGTTCGCCGGGCGCCCGTCCTGTCGCGTATTGGGCGCCTCCGGCGGCTTGTCGCGGCTCTTCCTCCCGATCCGGCCTCCGGACGTGCTTCATGCGGATAAAGTAGCCGCCCTGCTTTTTCCAGGTGTATTTGTCAATCTCCCGGGCCTGTTCCTCGCTCAAATCCTTGGCGATGACCCCGCGCAACTCCTTCCCTTTTCGAGTTACATGCACCACTTCCGGCGCGTCCGTCACATAAGTCTCGCCTTCCACCTCGCCCTCGCCCGCGCTTTCAGGCCTGGCGTCCTGTCTCGGACGGACCCGGTCCGGGATGGTTCCGTTTTCAATGCGCTCGAAAAATTCCTTGATGGTCTTGGCGTCGCTGTAGTCCCTGGACGCCTGGGAGGAAGGCTGCTGGTCTTTGGAAGCCTCCTTGTCGATGATCACAATCCGCGCATTGACCCTGGTTCCGGCTCGCTCAAACGTGACGCTGGGCAGGGTAATCTCCCCGACCACAAACAACCCCTTCGCCTCGTCGGACTCATACCACTTGTCAAACTTCTTGTCCGCGGCGGGCCCCTTGGGGATAATTGCCGCAATGCGGCCGCCGGGGTTCAAATGCCTGGCCGCCTTGGCTATATGGTCCACGGCCGTCTTGCCCCCGGAGCCGAACGGCGGATTCATCACAATGGCGTCGTACTTGTTTATAATATTGAGATCTTCAAACCGGTGCTCCAAAATCCTGCCTTCCGTGACCATGCGCAACCGGGATGAAAGCTCCCGGGAAGGCTCCACTACGGTCACGTTGGCGGATTCCGGAAACCACCGCGCAATGGCGCCGTGGCCGGCGGAGGGCTCCAGGACTCTATCCCCAGGCCGGATGTCCGCCCACTCCACCATTTTCAACCCCAGGGGCTCGGGCGTGGCAAAATAATCCTTCCCTTCCGCCGCCTTGGTGCGGGAAGTCTTTTTCTGGTTGGCGTAGTACATGGAAACAGCCCGGTCCCATTCGGTCAGGGCCGCGTTGGCCGCCGCGTCCTGTTCCTTGCCGCCCGTTCCTTCTCCCTCGAACCCGGCCGCGTACACATCCGAATTTTCAAACCCGTTGATGAAGGCATCCCGCAACGCCCTGGCCTGCTCTCCCAAGGCCAGGTTCTCCGCCGTGGACGTCCTTTGCGCAATGGTGGTGGCAAAGGCAAACCGCTCCCAGTTGGTGCCCGTGTTCAAATACCGGAACATGGCGTTGCTGGCCTGGCCCACGCGGTAGATCCGGCCCTCCTGCTGGATGGCCGTGGTGGGCTGGGTGGGAAGCCCCAGGTTGAACAGCACCCTGGGATGCCTGCCCGTGGTGTCGTGGAGCGAAATGCCTTCCTTGCCGGCGGCCGACTGCACTAAGATCACTTGCGCCTTTCCGTTATCGTCCTGGAAATCAGCCACGGCCTGGCGGCGCTTGGCCTTGGGGACGTCGCCGTTAAAAATGGCCAGCTCGTCGCCGAACTCCCAGGTCAGGGTCTGGATGGGCGATTTCATGGAGGCGATGGGCAGGTTCCACAGGTCGGCGCGCTTTTCGGCGAACTCCGCAACCAAATCCCCCAACGGAAGGGAGCCTCCGTCCGGGATTTTCACAATCTCCCGGCTTTTCAAATGCCCGGAAAGATTGAACGGGTTAAACCCGCCGCCCTTCTTGAAGTCATGAAACACCACCACTTTCCGCCCAAGATCCATGTGGGCGCGGATATGGGGGATCACCTCCTGGGCCTTGATGGCCTCCAATAAATACCGGCGCGACAAATGGTCAAACTGCTCCATGACCAGTTGGTGAATGGCGGTGTATCGTTTATTTTCCCAAAGCCACTGCAATCCCTCGTCGATGTCGGTTCCTATACCGCTTTCCGCAAGCACGAACTTCCGGTCATAGTCAAAATCAACTTCCAGCATCCGCCCCGAAAGAACCTTTTCCTTTTTCAAAAAGGCGTTGAATTGCCGCTGCATCAGGCCGCGATCCACTTCAGCCTCCGGCTCGGTCAGCTTGTTGTACCGCATCCGGTAGCCAAAATGCTGCATCATAAAGGCTTCATATGGGCCTGGGGCATTGTAGGAATATCCGTCGGACTCAGGATAGCTGAAGAGATACCCCTCCGCCATGTCCACGCTTTTTTCATAGGCGAACGGCGTCGCCGAAAGCATCAGCAGCTTGGGACGGCCCCCTTGCTGGGCTTTTTCCACCTCCTCCATAACCTGGTCCCGCCAATCGGCTAATTGGTCGCTCAGGGATTCCAGTTCCTCGATCTCACTGTCCTTGATGGCTTGCGGATCCATCTTGGAAAGAATCTCGGCCCGCTCGATTTCCTTGGCGTACATCCGCGAATAGCGCTCATGAGCCCCCCTTGAATGCAGGGTAAGGGCCCGCACAGCGTTCAAGGCGTTGGTTCTTTGTCCGGATTTGTTTTGGGAGAGATAATGGGCTTCGTCCGCGATCACCAGGTCCCAATCGCGTTTCACAAGGCTGGCGTTGACGCCCAGGTTGGCGTAGGTGGTCACCACAATGCCCTTGCCGCCGTTGTCTCTGGTGTCGGAAAGCTGCTTCACGTCCAGATGCAGATTTCTGGCGAATTCAATCCAGCCGTTGGCCACCTGGTCGCTGGGGACGGCTATCAGAATATTGTCCCTGCTCTGGCGTTCATAGCGCTTAGCCACGCCAAGGCCCACGGCCGTCTTGCCCGTGCCGGTCCCGTTGGTGAACAGCACCCCGTGACCGTCAACGTTGGCGAAGCGGCGTTCCGCAAAAACCACATCCTGGCGCTGTCCGGTGGTAAGGAAGGGCAGGGACTGATCGGCGTTTTCCTGGTTGCCGGGCTTCACGGCAACCTTTTGGGCGGCCTTTTGGGCCGCCGCCTTGTCTATTCCTGCAGGGCTTTGCGAAGAAGATTTTCCAACTGCTTCTGCTGAGACGGACTCAAAAAATACTCCTTCGAGGCCAGAATCACCGCTTCGTTCACCGTGTTCACTTCCGGCAGGGCGTTCCCCAGCTCCGGCCTGTTCTCCAGATACCTGCTGATCGCGTCCCTTTCCAGAAGCAGCGGCCTCACGACCTGGAACCCCAGAATCGTCATTGGATCGTTCCCGGCCTTTTCCAGGTCCTTGCCTTCCTTCTCGCAGGCCTCCGTCACCTGGTCCTGATCCATCTTGAACCACTTCCGGGCCCACTTGGTCCTCAGCTTTTGCGTCTCCGCTATTTCGTTCCAGATCACCGCCGCCACGTTCAGCATTTTCTTTACCCCCTGTCGGTTCCTCTTCAATGTCCTTGGCCTCGGTCATGCCCTGGGCGTCGAATCCCGGATAATACCTTACAGCCTCGTACCAGCTTCGTAAATGGGGTTTCGCAGCCTCTCCCAAATCCTGCAGCATGGCCTTGGAGTAAGCCGCAAAACTCCGGGCCCCCGCCTCGATGTGATATCCGGCCAGGGTGATTCCCGCCTGGACAAGCTCCGGGTCCAGCCCCATGCTTACCTGGTTCAGTTTCTTCCGAAGCAGCTTCCGGGCTTCCTCGGCCGCATCCCTGGTGAAAACTGTGTTGGACTCGCCGTAACCCGGTATTTGTTTCGATTCCTCAACAGTCAGGTTTTCCGTGACGGTTGCAGGCTGATTCCTGGTTTGCTTCGGCTTTTTGCTTACGCCGGTTATGACCTCCGCAAGATTCTTGGGCTTTTTAACTTTTTCGGGTGGGGAGGCAGTTTTTTTCTCGGCTTGGGCGGCCGTCTCCGGAGGCTTCTCCGGCTTGGTCTGGGGCTGGCTGAAAAGATCCTGCTGGCCCTGGGAGGGGGCTAATCCTGATTGGTCAGAATCCGGTGAATCCGAAGGCTTTCCAAGGCGTCCTGTATCACCCTTTGGGTCTCTTCCTTGGACAATTTCCGGGACGGCGTCTGAGACGGCTTGGTAGAATCGGTCTTTAACGGCCGATCGTTCTTTGTTTGAGCCTGCATCGTGCAACTCCCTGGCTGCTTGGTTTAAAAGGTCGCTGACAGTCCCCTTACTATGGGCCAAACGGTTAATAATGTCAATAACCTGGGCCGCCTGTTCGGCGATATCCTTGCTGGCTTCCACGTCGATCACGTTGCCCGCTTCCGACAGCCTGTCCGCGCTGGCTTTTTTGCCCACAACCCCGAACAGCCGCTTGTCGTTGGCCAGCCTTTTCAGGGTGTAATCCAGGATCTCCGCCTTTTCCGTGGCCAGGGACTCCCTTATCATCTCCGCGCCGAACAAAGACTGCTGCTCCGTCTCCACGGTTGGGGCGCCCTTGACCACATTGATCAACTGCTCCACAAAGCCCTGGGAGATGTTGCCGCGCTTCTTCCGTTCCTTGGCGAGCAGCCTTACAAGGTCCAGTTGGGCCGCATCATCGCCGGGCAACCCGTTGCCGATGGCCACTCCCCAAGGCCTGGGCAGGTCCCCGGACTTCACCTGCCCGAACAAAAAGTCGCTCAACTGGGCAAGGGCCATGCCTTCCCTGGCGATCTTGCCCTTTAAGGAAATATTAAATTTTTCCTGGAGGGCCTCTTTGTCGATGTTGAGCTTTCTGAATATCGTGGCAGCGTCCTCGGGAGATCCCTGCCCCTCTGCAATGTTTTGCAAAGCGCCTGCAACCATGGCGCCTTCGGCTGTTTCAGCGTCCGAAAACCTGACAGTTATACTTTCTGCCCCGGTCCTTTGTGCCAGTTCCAGCCGATGGTGCCCGTTGATCACATACACCTTGCCGTCTTCCGGGTCTTTCCAAACCGTCACCAGACCGGCCAGGTTGGGGTCGAACTTCTTGATCCCCTTGAGCTTGGAATTCACCCCGCCCTGTCCCATGCCGCGCTTGTATTGAAAACGGTCCGGGTCGGCGATGATCTCCCGGGGATCCATGTCCATCACCCGGCCCGAACCCACAAGTCCGGCGCCTGGCGCTGCGGCCGATTCCGGCTGGGCTTGCCCGCCTTCCTCCGGCGGCTCCGGGCTGGAGGCCATTTTCACCTCCGCTTCCGGGAAGAGCATAAGGGCCAACCCGTTGGCGTATTGATCCACCACATTGGAGGGGTCTGGATACTCCTTGCTCACCTTATCCCGGCTGCCCAATTCCCGGACCCGATCCCCAACCGCCGCAACCTGGCCTGGAGACAATTTCCCTGCCAGTTCCGCCAGGGTTCCGGCCATGGTCTCCCCATCAAGGGCCTGATCCTCCTGACGCAAGGCGTCCATGGTCTCCTGTTTCATGCGCGCCTGCTCTTCAGCCTGAGCCTGGGCTTGCGCATCGGCCTGGGCTTTGGCCTGCTTTTCAGCCTGCCGCCTGGCCTTCACCAGGTCGATCACCTGGCCGTGGACCGCGTCCACCTTGGCTTCTTCAGCTTCGCGGGTAGCCCGTTGGGCTTCAAGGGCTTCGTTCCGGACGCCCGGCGCCTTGCCCGCGGCTCCGGCCTCCACCGGACCGCTCGCCATGCCCTGATCCTGCATGGGCTTCGCCTGGATCTCTTCGTCCAGGGAAATGCTCTCCCCGTTCGTAATGGCCTGGGTGGATGTCTGGCTCCACACTTTAGCTAACACCGGGTCGATATCCTTGATGGCTTCCGAAACATGCTTGGCCGCCTGCATTCTCGCACGCGGGTCCGCCTGGCCGTCCTGAAGAAGACTCCCGATCCTGCCCCGTTGCAGGGCGTTTCCTCCGGCGCCGATCACGCCGAAAATCAAACCCGCCGTGGTCGAAGGCCCGAAAGCCTGCTTGGCCGCGTCCCAAAAACTCATGTCGCCCATGCCAGCGTCGCGGGCGATATTGGCCTGAACCCCGGCCGTCGCCATTTCGCCGCCAGCCTCGACGGCCGCCGTACCAGCCACGCGGGATAGGGTCTGAGCCCAGCTTCGCCTGAGCAACCCCTTGACGCCGGTTTTCAAGACTTGCTTTCCAGGGGCCATGACAGGCTTTGCCAGCCCGGCGGTTACAGCCTCCAACAAATCCGTGGCAAACTCAAAACCGCCTTCAGCCAGGGCGTGCTTCAACGCGGCCTTTTCGCTCACGGACCGGACGATTCCCATTTCATCGGCCTGCTCCAGGAACTCATCCCAGGCGGCCACGCCGTACAGGGTTCCTCCCGAAAGGGCGTAACCAGCAATAGCGCCTACCGGGGCGCCAATGCCGCCAGCCGCCGCGCCTGCTGCGGCTCCCGCAGCCGTTGCAGGCCCTTGGGCCGTCACCGACTGCACCACGCTCTGCAGCCCTTCGTACAGCCACCTTCGGAGGCCTGACTCCGCCTGCTTGGACGGCCTTAAAAAATCATGCTTCCACGTCGCGTCCTGGGCTTGGCGAACCATGGCGCCGCCAAGCCGCCCCATGCCTTCGTCAATGGGATCGTCGCCAACCATCCTGTCCACGCCCCGAAGCACCCGCCCGGTCATTTCATAAGCGCCCACCAGGCCGCTGGCGGATGCAGAGGCCATGTCTCCTATCAGCCCGCGATCCGCCGCCTTGGGTGCGTAAGGCGCCATATTCTGGGCCACAAAGTTGTGACGCACCCTTTGTTGATCATCCAGGCTTAGGCTATAAAACTCATCGTCGGTCAACTGGTCTTCAAAATAGCCTGTAAGCGCATTAATTTTCTTGGATAAGGGAAGGTCTTTGGCCTGGGCGGAACCCAGCCACCTCTGGGCTTCACGATTCAGCATGTCACCTCGATCAATTGCCGGGTCGAAGGGTTATCCCCTGGGGATTCAAACTGTTAAGCACGTCCGCCAAACTCACCTGGTTCTTGGCCGCCGGCTCTTTGCTTCTGCGCGTATTGCTCCCCTTGGCGTTCGATGTGCCCGCTGCTTGAAACCCACCCGATGTGGCGTGAAGCGTTGCAGGCCCCAACTCGCCGGGGACTTCCACCATGGGAACGGAATTTGGATCTTTTTTGTACGCCTCATCCTTTTTTTTACTAACCCCGTCCAGGTAATCGCGCCAACTCGCACCGTCTGGAGGAGGATCCTCTTCACCTGGCCCGCCGCCCTTAAACAAACTGCTCAGGGAGCTTTGCTCCTGCAGCCTGGACACAATCCGCGAAATATACTGAGACTCAAAACTTTCATAATCCCCGTATTCAGCTTGTGCGGCTTCATCCAATTTGCTCCACTGGTACTGGGCCTCTTCCTCCAGCGCGGCCATATCCTTGGGAGTAATCTTCACCCCGCCGCCCAACAGCTTTTCAAAGGCCCCCAGCCTTTTAATCCGGGAGTCGAACTGCCCCTGCAGCTTCATCCGGTCAGGCTCCGCCAGCCCCGGTTCGTTCAAGCGTTTGCCCAACTCTGTGATGGCGTCCAGCTCATGGACCAAAACAGCCTTGGAATACTGATCCGGAGAAGACATGAAGCTGTTCACCTTGTTCGTGGCGTCCAACCGCGAAACCACGGTCTTGGAATCCCGGCCGGCGTAGAACATGGACGCCTGGGAGGGCGACAGGCCGAAGGTGTTGGCCCAATCCTCCAGGCTTTTCACTTCCGTGGGGCTTCCGGCTTCGCCCTTGGCCTTTTTATCCTCAACCCTGGCAAGACCCAGCTCCGCGTCGCGCCTCAAAATCTTCTCCGAAGGCTTCCTGCCTTTCATAAAGGCTTTGGCTTCCTTGCCGCTCAACCCAAAGGCCTTAACCCATTCCTGGGCCGTGCGGGTTTCTCCGGCGGATCCCGCCATGGTCCGGGCGGTCGCCATGTCCTTTTCCAGGCGTTTGATGCCGTCTTCCAAAACGCTGACGTCAATCCCCTGGGCCGCATACCGGGCCTTGGCCCGTTCCAGCTCAAGCACCTGCTTTTTCAGCCACGGCTCCGGGTTTTCCTTAAATGCGGCCAGATTCCTCTGAGCAATCGATAAACGCTCCTGGAGCTTAGGTTCTTCCGGGTTCTGTTCAATCGCCATTTCCAGCCTGGCAATCTGATCCTCCAGGGTTCTGCCCGGCTCGGTCACAGCCAACGTGTTGGCTACAATCGGGCCGGACATGCGTTTGAACTCCGCCCGCGATACCCGCGTTCCGTCCTTTTTCACAAACTCCCCGGTTTTTTCGTCCAGGGCGGCCCCCAGGGCCTTTTCCCAGGCAGGAAGAACATGGGGGATAAAATGGTTGGTCAGGGCCAGGCTGTCCGAAGGCGCCACTTCGGACAGACGCAGCGGACTGTTCATGTGCTTGATCTCCGCCGCACGCTCCCTGAGAATCGGCTCTTCGTAATCCTGGAAAATCTTCCGGTCATAAGCGGCCTGATCCCGCCTCAAGGCCATGTTCTCGCCAACAAGGGCGGCGTTGCCTATTCCCGCCTGGCCTTGCTGGATGGTCCGGGAAAGGTTTCCCAAAGCATCGGATACTTGCGTCATAAGCCTTCTCCTTATCCGAAACCGGTGGATGTGTCCCCCGGATCGTGGCTGTTCGCCCTGGACATGTCGCTGGATTTGTTTGTTCCGTTGCCGGCGGCCGCGTTGCCGCCAAAATTGCCGGCGTTCACATTGGCGTTGGCGCCCGTATTGCCCGAGTTGGCTGTGCTGGTCGCATTTGTCGTACTGGTCGCGTTGGCGGTGCTGCCCATATTCCCGCCGGTCCCGCCATAGTTGTCCCTGCCGGCGCTCTCACTGTTCCCGCCATAGTCGCCGTAATTCCCGGTCGCATTGCCCGCGCCCTGGTAGCCGTCAGCATTTGGCCCATTGGTCTGTTCATTCGGCTCATTGCCGTCTTCATTGGAAATGTTGGCAAAACTGCTTTCGTCAAAGCCCTTACGATTGGGGCCGTCTATGACCTTTTCGTCTTCAAAACCAAAAAGGTTCCCCAGCTTTTCCATGGCGAAATCCCTTAAATTGCCAAATAAAGTAACCTTCTTGCCCTCTTCCAGGGCATATTGCATCTTGGCGAATTCTCGATTGGTGATGTCCGGATGGTTGGGATTCGTTATGGTTTTATCTTCTTTCTGCTGCTGATCTAAAGACTTCCTTGCGGCCCTGTAGGCGTCCCAATTGGCTTCTTCACGGGTCTTGCCTGTCAAACGCTCCACTTCCCTGTCCACGGCCATGGCCTTCACAGGGGCGTTTAAAGCCGCACCCCGGATGATTCCTATCGGTCCTAGACCAATATCTCTAATTGTGGATTTTAAAAAATCCCCTAATCGTTTTCCCCGCTCTTCGCCCGTTCTCAAGG
Source organism: Desulfatibacillum aliphaticivorans DSM 15576 (assembly GCF_000429905.1). Classification (NCBI taxonomy): domain Bacteria; kingdom Pseudomonadati; phylum Thermodesulfobacteriota; class Desulfobacteria; order Desulfobacterales; family Desulfatibacillaceae; genus Desulfatibacillum; species Desulfatibacillum aliphaticivorans. The sequence goes on from NZ_KE386982.1 coordinate 107,680, forward strand.
AATCAACAAGTTCACCGGCGGTTTGCACCGTGCGCATGCCCGGAACCTCCTTGGCGATCTCCGGCATGGCGCCCCTGCCAAAAGCCGTTTGGGCGCCAACCTCGTCAGACCCCGGTACGCCGTAATTATCCCCCTTATGCGCATCGCCGCCGGAATTATCGTAGGGATTGATGTCCATATCCAACAGACTCCCCGTGGAAGCGTAAACGCTCTCATTAAGCCCGCCTGCCAACGAGACCGGTGCGGATGAAGCCGCTGCATCCTGGCCTTGCTGGTAGTAGTACCGGCTGGATAAAGACCCAATAGGCCTGGTGACGCTGGCCGAACGCCCCGTCACTCCGCTTCGCTGCCTGGAATAGTCCCGTAAATTCATCACCACCAGTCGCCTCCCGAAATTGCTTCGACGGCTCCGCCGCCAACGGCGGACAGCACCGTGGAATACACGTCCCCGCCGGAAGCCAGGTAGGCGGTTGCACCGGAGACGGCGGCGCTTCCCATGATCTCCCGTTCGCGTTTTCCGCCAAAGGGAATGTAATCCCGGCCAAGGTCCGCCCCCAGGGTGGTTCCTGCAAGAATTCCGGCGGGAATCGCGACATAATGGTCCTTCAAGGCCCCCACCCAGTTGCCCGCGTCGCCCGCGCCTTCCGACGAAAAAAACTTGGCCGTCTCGCCCGCGCCCATCTTGGCCGCTTCCGTGGCCGAATCATCCACGGCCCCCGAATCGGCGTTGATGGCTTGGCTCAGGGCGTCGTTTTGCTCTTTGCCCGTGTAGTAGGAAGCCGCCAGGTTGGCCAGGCTGATCAAATTGGCCTTCTTGGCCTGGTCTTTCTGGACTTCCAGCTTTTCCCGGTCCAGGGCTTCCTGCTTTTTCCGCCAGTCCTGGTTCGCATTAAACGCCTTTTCCTCAAAGGCCCGGTCCTGTTGCGCCTGGTAATAGGCGGGAAGACGGGCCGCCATGGTTTCGTTAATGTCCCGGTCAGCCCTGGGGAGCCTTCTCCCCATGACCGCCTGCATTTGAGAGCGTCCCACTTATTCGCCTCCTCCCATAAGCGCCATGGCCTTCCGAAGGCTCTGGCGCTCTTTGCGGGTTTGATTGGCCAATTCCTGGTTTAATTCCATTTGCTGATGACCCAAGGCGCCGCCCACAACCAAATCAGCCAGGCCAACCCCTTCGGCCAAAGCCCCCTGGCCTTGCTCAAAATCCAGGGCGTCCTCATGCAGGGAAAAGGCCTCCTTGGTCCGGCGCTGGCTTTCCGCAAATTGTTTTTGGGCGAACTTCTGGTCTGCGGCACGCACCATCCCTGCAATCTCCCTTGCCATGCCAGGAGCGGCAAAACCCTTGTCCGCGGCAACCAGGTCCAGTATCGCCCGCTGCCTGTTGTCCATGGCTGCAAGCCTCTGGATGGCCCGTTGATACCTGGGGTTGTTTTCCATCTTGGCGGTGATCGCATTATGGTCCATTTATTTCGCTCCACGAGCGCAGGCCAAAGCCCGCACATGACGATGAGAAATCTTCCTGGCAGCCTGCCGGCTCACTCGTTTGCCCACAGGCTCCGTCTGGGCGCCTCCCTCCCTCTGGATCGCCAAAGGAACGTCCTCACCCGTTTGAAGCAGCCTTAAATACGCGTTGGCCTCATTCAGATCCATAATGGCTTTTTCCACGTTCACCTCCTATTCATCATCCCGCTCCGTGGCATACTTGATCCCCCACTTAAGCAGACGAACTCCCTTGTTGGTGTCGGAAGTATCCGCCTCAAACCGGAACCGGTGCGTCCAGCCGATTTGCTTCTCAGCCCCGGTTTTCCGCCCATGGCGCACCAGGCGGCCGTCCCCGGCGGACATATCCATGGGCCTACCCAAGTCATCGTAAACCGCCCGTGAATCTCTGGCGTGACGGATCAGGAGTTCCACCGCCTCATCCGTCCTCATGCCAACAACCTTCACATGCCGGACCCTGGTCTGGTTCCACATGCTTTTGTCAGGATGAAAATCGCCGGTTTCGATAACCTGGCCGATAGGCTCCCCGTCCCAGGTGGTTCCGTGCTCCAGCCGGCGCATGAACCCGTCCGCAAAACCGCCGTACATGTAGGGCGTACCCAGGGCGTCCGTAACCGAAAAAACGCACAAGGGATATTGGTCCGGAACCTTCTCAAACCATTCCCGGCGCACCATGTCGTAGCAGACCCATTTGTTGGGAACCGCGGATTCCCCAACGCAAAGCAACAGGTTGTATTCCCTGTGCGCGCGGTCGTAGCAGGCGGCGCAAGCCTCCATGGCCGCAAAATTCAAGCACTCGTCTTCAGTACGGTCAAAAAACCTTTCCAGTCCCGGCACGGGAATCAGCACGGCGCCGTCAAAAAACACAGGCCCGCTCGCCGACATCCACATGGCCACGTTTCTAACCACATCGCCCGAAACCTGATAGCCCACCTCCGCCGTGCACAGGGTTTGCCAGGCCGGACACCCCACGTTGTACGATATGGGGTAAATCCGGAACTCTTCCGGCGTGGATCCCGAAAGCAAATAAGTTTCCGAAGCCTTCAAAGCCAGCCAGAACAAAAAGACGTTGGACCCAAACCGGTTAAAAAGCTCCACCGCGCATGTGATCTTGTCAGATCCCCCAAAATACAAAGACTGCTTCCCGCCCATGGAGGACAAATCGCCGTTATGCACGTCCGGGGCGTTGGGCATGGTGAAATCCACCCGGTTGCCCTCTTTAAGCTCGCTGTGCGCCACGCCAAGGGCCATGTTGGCGTATCGGGAGGGAAAGTCGCACGGCTCCACTTTTTGCTGGGCGGGGATGCCGTAAATCAAGTCCACGGTCACAGCGGCGGAAAGGGCCGCGTTAAAACTTATGCGGTAAAAGTACCCGGTCGTTCCGAACATGGTCTGCATGGACTCTTCATCCCGGCTGGGCGGGTTATAGGCAAACATACCGGTCTTGCCCAACGTTCTCCAGCGGTTGGGATTCGCGATGGTCTGGTCGATAACCTGACCAACGCCCACCCAGCCCGAATGGCTGTAATACTCAATGGTGGGAATGGCTTCGGCTGTGTTCACCTTGCCGGCGTACATGGTGATTTGAAAGGCCGCCATGCGCTCTTCAAAACCCAAAATAATGTGCTCGGTCGGCGCCAGGGAGTTCAAAATCATGCCGATTTCCAGGGACGAATCCCCCGGCTCGATCACTTCCAGGGTGTAGTCCTTGTAGGCCTCATTCGCCGCGTCATAAACCTGGGCCTGCAATGGAACCCGGTATACGCCGTCCCAAACGTCCACCGCCGGCTGAAAAGGCGCCCGGGCGGACGCATGAAACAACTCCGCCGCCGGCGCGGTCCCGTTCACTTCAAGCAAATAGGCGTATAAATACATGCCCTCAAAATGCATGGGCGCCGCGTTTTCCACCGTCGAGCTGAATCCAACCAACCCGTCGCGGGCCAGAACCACGTCCCCCAAAGCTGTGCCGTCTTCCAGGTTATCCACCGCATCCAGGCTGAAACCCGTCCAGGTCTTCACGCTCAATGACGTCCCATCCTCAATATTTGGCTCCGAAACGTAAAGGTTCGCCCCGGATAAAGGCCGGGTGGAAAGCCCCAGCAACCGGTTCTGGGCGTTGCGGTAAGCCCGGACGGGCGGCGCAAAATCCGACGTCCACCTGGCGATCCCCTTGGACACCCGGAACTCGTCAATGCAGCCGTCAAAGGAAAAGGCGTCGTCGCCGGGATAGCGCCCGATAAACAAAGCGCCGTTTAAATCCGGCCAATCAACTGTATTGGTTCGAGTGGAAAGACAAACGCCATTGACGTATATTTTCAAAACGTGGCTGGTTCCATCCGTGTCCCTGGCTACCGCAACGTGATACCATTGGTTGATCGCCGGGGTAAAAGCGGGAGATGTAACGAATGAATAGACGCCGCCAACCCAAATGGCAAAACGCAAGACGCGACCCCAATGGAGCGTCAAGCACACATAGTTATTGGCATCCTGATAATGACAAAAAATGAATGAATCCGCTTTGTCAGTCTGATTGGACAAACTCTTGAATCTCACCCAGCAATCAATGGTAAACGGGTCGGTCCCCATGTACCAATCGTCGCTGTCAGGAACCCTGAGATAATCGCCGGCCCCGTCAAACTGGGCCGAAGAGCAGCCGAACTTGAATACGTCGGTAGTGGTATGCGCGTTGCCATAAGCCGCAACAGACTTGGCCGATGGACTGCTGTCTTCAAAAGTGGTCCCGCGCTCCGTACCCTCCATGTGCAATAGCAGCTTGGTAAAATCGTCATTCCCGCCGCAGATCTCAACAATATTGCCGGGCGTGGCCAGGGTGTTGTTGGCCGCATCCGTGAAGTCTATGGCGTCCTTATACCCGCCGTATCCCACCGAAGCCTGAATCGTTACGGTCTCCCCGGCCGCTTCATCCGCAACGCCGTCTTCTACCGTGATAATCCGGTTGTTGGTCGCGCTGGGGCTGGTGATGCTCTTGATGGTGAACGAGCGGTCGTTAGACCCGGATCCGCTTATGGTAATCTTCATGCCGGCGCTGAATCCGGCGCTGATAAAATTGGCGGCTGCAGACGTGATGTAATTGCTCGCCGCATTGAACGTGACGTCGCTGATTATTATGGAGATGGGCGAAAACGTAAAAAAAGCCCCCCAGGGCATTTCATCCCCGGCGTACGCGCACAATTCCTTGCCGTTGGCGTAAAAATCCGTGATGCCAGGGCCGTCGGAAAAACGGCCAGGCCCGGCGCCGTCCGCAGCAACATGAAGATTTCCGGGCTCAAACCCGCCTGTTCCCGGAATATCCGCCCGATGCTCCTTTACAAAACGAGCCCCCGAATCCATGGCGGCCTCCACCAGAACATGGCTCCGGTTCGTCCTGTCGCTAATCAGCTGATGGCCGTTATTGAGTTTTAACCTCTCCGGCATTGGCTTCTCCGGTTTTGCTGTTCATCCAGGGGAGCAGGTTCTTGGAGTCCGTTACCACCTTGCTCACAATCCGGTCCCTTGATTCGTCGGGAAGGCTCAAAACAGCCTCCATGGTTCCACGGCGCACCCGGCCCGTGGTAAGCACGTCCAGCACCGCCGCATGGCCCAGTTTCACCTCCCAAAGCTCCGCCTCAAGCTCATTCCGGCGCTCGTCGGTCAATTCTCCGATCTCCGCCTTCAACGGGGCCGCCAGCCCCTTAAACACGGCCATTTCCCGCTGGGCGCCGGCAATGGACGCATCCAGCTCCTCCAATGCGTTCTGCTTCATTTCCAGGGTGATGGCCGATTTCCTGGCTGCGGCGTTATCCTTGGAGCTTGCATGAGCCTCCAACTCCTCCATGTCGATCAGTAGAATCCGTCGCTCGCAGTCCAATTGCTTCAACGACCGGCTCCGTTTTGCGATCTCACGGCAAACCTGCCTGTACCGCCCGTACGCCGTGCCGCCGTTCTTCACAGCCACAAAATGCTCCAACTGGAACTGGCTGGCGAACTTCTGATGATCCTGCAAATAGGTTTGTATTTCTTCTCCCATGAATTTCCTCCCTCATGAATATTGAACGGATGCCGACCCAAGGTAAACGCGGCCGGGGGATGGCATGTCATCCTGAGAAGCCCAGGCGTCCGCATCAGCGTCATAGGTTTCCACGTCACGCAGCCCAAGTATCGCCCCGCCCGCATAAATCAGACCCTGCCCGGCAACGGTTTGGGCTCCGCCGCTGATCCGGGCAGGTGATGGTATGTCTTCTTTAACAGCGTAGGAGTCGGTTTCAGGATCGTAGGAATGGCAGTCCCGATAATTGGCGCCGAACAAAATGCCCTCGCCGCCGCCGGCAAGATAGGCGGCGTCATCCAGGCCAAAAGCGTATACTCCGCATCTGGCGAGATTCATACTGGCCCCGCTGGACCAGACGTCCGTCAATGGGTTGTAAACGTCGCAATCATCAAGCGGGTCCGACGAATCATATCCGCCGAAAACATAGCCCTTGTATCCAAGCAGACAAGCCGCAATATACCTCCTGGCGGGAGAGGGCATATCCGTCATGGAACTCCACGAATCGGTCAGGGGGTCGTACCGGTTGCAATCCTGCAAATTCCCGGAGGTGTAGTCATACCCGCCTGCAACATAAATCGAGCCGTCGTACGCAAACGCAGCTCCATAACTGCGCAAGGGTTCAGGCATGTCGCATCTCGACTCCCAGACGTCCGTCACCGCGTCTAGGGCCTCCGTTATGAGTCCGGAACCATCCATGCCCCCTATAGTAAAGGCCAGGTTTTCCACACCGGCGCCCATGTTGCCATAACGCCCCGGGGAGGGGACGTCAGTCCGGGCCGCCCACGATTCCAGCACGGGATCGTATTCGTCGCAATCCGATTGCGCGGACGTACCGCAAATAGCCAGCGCGGTCACGTAGTCGTAATCGGGATCAACCAACGGCTTGGGATTGATCGGGGAATACCCGCTCACGCCTTCCAGGCTGCCGTCCTGGGCGTACCTGGTGTTCTGAAGAACGCTGAAATTCCCGGCGCCGACGGATAAAGGGTCCGCCGAAGGCCTCCAGGCCCCATTAAAGGCAATCTCCATGGCGTACTCTTCATTGCGCTTGGGGCTCATCGGGTTGCATACCTCCGGCCTTGCTGCAGACTTTTCTGCGCTGTTTCACGCGACGCCTGGTGGATCTCCCTGGCAAACTCCCCATGAAGCCCCCGGGCGACGTCCCATTCTTTTTGCTGATCCAAAAACAAAGCCGCCGCCTCCTTGCAAATGGCGTGGCAGCTCATGGGCTGGAAGCGCCATAACGAATAATCGCTCCAGACCGGGCCGGGCAGGCAAATGTAATCCAAGGTCAGGGTTCCGCCTGATTCGGCTATAGGGGCTGGCAGATAAATCTGGTTCCTCGCCGTGGGCAGGATTGTGTAATCATTCCCCCCGTTCCAGCCGCCGGGATTCCCGTCCGAGTCGAACAGGGCCGTTACCAGTTCCGTGTCGCTCACAACTGCAAGCACAACCCCGTCCGTTTCCTGATCCTTGTTGTGCACGATATCCCTGGGATACACCGCGCCCAGAAACTCCGCTGCAGGATTAAAATTCCAGCCTTCATCAGTAAGGGTGGATTCCCCGTCAGACCCCGCGCTCGATGTCTCGCTTGCCGCTCCGGTCACAAGATCCGGACGCGCCTGCTTGTCAATGATCGCAAAAGCCCCGGGGATCTCCACCTCGGTATGTTCAAATCTCCGGATCTTCTCAAAACTGGTCTGTACCGGATACGACTTGTTTCCGGCCGGATCCTCGAAAATCCCAAAGAAAAGCCTGCGGGAGTTCCTCGCGGAAAGACGGATGAAGTCAGGTGGAAGGTCGTAAGCCTGTTGACCTTCCACCATGCTCAGAACCACGGACCCGGTCAGGCACAAGGTGCGCCGGGCGAAATCAACCGCCGCCTCATCCAGTTTGGAAAAAGCCTCTTGCCGGTTCAAATACGAGTTCGAGAAGCCCGACTCGTTCAAGGCCCTTAGCATGGCCCGGAGAGCTGTTTTACCGTCCATCCGCGTCCTCCTCGGAATCCGCATAGGCCCCGCAGTTCGGGCAGCGCTCCGGATCTTCCATCAACCGGTCATCCTCCACCCAGCCCTCGCCGCAGGCGGGGCACTTTCTCAAGTCCCCAAAGGCCATTAAAAATCCTCGCCGCTGGAATCGCCGGACTCAGCTTCATCCAGCTCCGCATCCTGGGCGTCCACAGGCTCGTCCGCGGCTTCCTCTTCGGTTTCAAAGAGCCGATACTCCCAGTCCTTAAAAGCGATGGATGCCGCCTGGCCCCACCATTCCGGCCTCTGGGGAAAAAGAGCGCCCCACGGAAAAGGATCCTCCCACTTCTTCTTGGAGCCGGCGGCCCGCCGCTGGTACAATACCGTGTCCAGTTCGCTATTCGGCCCGTCAATAAATTGCTGATCCCCGGCCAGCTCCGCTTCCCGTTTGGCAAGGGCCGCATAGTGGGCTTCGCTCTTCACCTTACCCACAGCCTCCCACCATGCCTGGGCCGCTTTGCGATGGGCGAGGTTGGTGATGATATCAAGTTCGGTTTTCGAACGCAGGGGCGAGCCGTCCTTGTATCCATAACTGCCGTCTGCATGCAGATACACGGCCTGACCGCTGGCGTTCCCAAACGTTCTGATAACATGCACCTTTTTGATGTATTCCGTGCCGTCGTCTTTTCGTAGCTTCACTTCCAAAGTCTGAGCCATAACTCCTCCCTATTCGCCCACCATGAGCAAACTCATGCTCACCGCTGCCGGCGCTGACCCGTCGGGCAGTTCAATCATGGCGCCTAAATCGTAGGTGGTGCTGATTGCCGTCCCGGACAAACGAACGGCTGTTTCGCTTCCATCAGAATCCAGAGCCAAAGCGCCATTGGTGCACGAAGCGGCGGCTGTATCGCCGGTCGTAACCCCCAGGGTGAAGATCTTCAGCTTGTGGTTTTCCTGGTCGTATTTGTACATAAACCCGTTGGATGCAGGCTGCTGGATCGCAACAAACCCAATCTCACGCTTGAATCCGAACTGCCCCATGTCCGGTAAAGGAACCCCTCCGGAGGGGTAAGTCTTGACCCCGTCCCCAAAAGCAATCGAGGCAATGGTCATTACCTTTCGCCCTGCAGGCGGCGGGACTATATCCCGATCCCGGGGCGAAACGGCCACGGCCACGTCGCTGGCTGCTAAATCCGCCATAATTCACACTCCCTTCAAAATAGGGTTATTGGTTTTTTCAAAACCGTCCCAACTGTTCCAAAGAAACAAAGCAAATCGCTCTTTGGAACAGCCTGGTTAGGCGGTCTCCACCATATTGGCCATATTGGCGGGCATTTCGTCGCTCCGGCGAACCTTCACATAAGGCCGCCCATGCCCGGCCGCGCCCGTCCCGTCCGCCATGGTGGTCAGTTGCACAACGATTTCCTCCCCGGCTTCCAAACGGGTTCCCCGCCCGGCATGGTCGTACATCACCTTGCCGGCGGACGTGGTGGAAAGATTCAAAACCCCCAGGTCGCCGTCGCCGCGTCCCGAGTCGCTGCCGGCCGTAGGCCTCTTATCGAATTTCACCACCGGCGTGCTTGTGGCGCCGCCGCAGGTTTCCGTGACCAGCATGCCCACTTCCATCAGGGTGCAGTTTTGATTGATGGCAACCACGGCCACGTCGGCGGGGGATTGGTCCAGATCCACCCCCAGGGCGTCGTCGTAGTCAACGACCAGCTTCACCGGAAGTTCAACAGGCGATTTATCTTGCAGCATATGTAATTCCTCCATTATCAAACCGGCCCGAAGGCCGGGTTAAAACCACTAAAAACAGCCCAAAGGCCCGCTATTTAAATCAGGCGGAGCCCCAACGAATCATCTTGGCTTCCCGGTCGTTGGCCGTCTGCCACGTCGGTCCAAAAGCCACAATCCCATACCAGGCCACGGCTTTGGTTCTTCCAAAGTCGCCCTGATAATTGGGATTGGCGCGTAAATGGGGAAACTCCACCTCGGCGCGGGAAACGGCTTCATCGCCGAAGAACACAGCCTCGCCGGTAACGCCGCCCGAGCCAATGGAGTTGGAAAGCGCGTTTTCGTGGTTCACTTCGGCAAAACGCACCTGGTCAACCTTGCCGGCCTCGCGTTTGTAAAGGACGTCGCCCTTATTCAGGTACATGTGCCACGATTCCAATACCCGGTCATTCTTCAATCCGCGCAACGCCTTGGTTGTGGCCAGACAGACGAACATGTCGTCATCGAAGGGCGGAACATGGATGTCGTTGACCATGTAATCGGAAATCATGCCCACATGATCCTTGGTCATGTTCTGGGTCGCTATGGTGGAAGGCGTGCCGTCCGTGTCAAGCACTCCGCCCGTGAGGCTGGTGGGGATGTAAATAATCTTCCCCTGCTTGAACGCAGCGGCTGCGGCGCCGTCCATACACCGGTTCATTTGATCCAAAAGGCCTTTTTGCACCATGTTCTTGGGATCAAACTCGCTCAGATCCTTTAACAGGCTGGTGTATTCCAGACCGCGGCCCCATTCCTGGATCTGAATCACCACTTGTCCCGTTTCCAACCGGTCGATGGGAATCCGAGTGTGTTCGTCCAGCATTCCGTTATTGGCGGGTGTATCCGGGTTCTTGTAGTGCATGATCGTCACGCTTTCGCCCTTACCCTTGCCAAAATCATCCACCTTGTCGGTGAACTGAACAAACACGAACTTTTGGGCGGACTGTTTCAACAGCTTCCCGCTCAGGGCGCGATTTTTGTAAACGCCTGTCTCAGCGTCGAACTCCCAGGTTAACGTATTTCCCATGTCAATTTCCTCCCGGCCGGGACCGGTCATTCAACTCACATTCCCGGCCTATATGCGCCGCTTTTCCATAGCCGCATCCAACGCGGAACTCAGGCTGACAGGCTCAGAGGAAGACTTCTCGCCTCCGCCTCCGGGAGCGCCCTTACCCTGGCCTCCACGGCCCATGGGTTGCTCCATCGCAGCCTTCAATTCCGCCTTGATCCTGGCCTCGATGCCGGCGAAATAATTGTTTGTGTTGTCAATAGCCCATTGCACCTGCTCTCCCATGCTCAGGGGCTTGCCGTCCGGGGTTTCAACCGGCGCTTTCGCTGCAAAAGTGTAAAAAACCCCCTTTTGGTGGTCGTCAAAACCGGCTTCCTTTATCCGGGTGTCAACCATGGCGTGCACATCCTCGGAAGAAGGACCGGCTTGGTGATCTTCCTGAAAAGACTCAGGAGGCGGCGAAGCCTCTTCCGGCTGGTAGCTCTGGGCGAAATTCGTAACATCCAGGTTGTTTTGCGCCCAAATTGCCGCCACCTTGCGGTCATACTCTTCAGGATCTTCATCATCTACAGCCTGAATGGCTCTCAGGGTTTCCGCATGGCGCTGCTCTGAGTACTCCAAAACTGCGGCGTCCTTCTTTTTCCGGCTCTCAGCCGCCGCCTGTTTGGCTTTCTCTTCAGCTTGCGCCTTTTTTAAATCGGCAAGCTCCTGGGCCGTCCTGGTTGCCTGGGCCTGCAGATTCCGGTATCCTTCCTCCGCTTCTTCATGCGATTTAAAGCGGGTTTTAGGAGCCCCTTCGCCCGGCTCCTGATCTTGTTCTCCTGCGTCCGAAGGCGCTCCTTGCCCGTCGCCTTCCTCCTGGGGAGCCTCTGGACGAGGCTCCGGAAGAGGCTTTTCTTCATCGCCGCCCGCTTCCGGCTCACCCTCTTCAGTTTCGCACTGAGCAAGATTAAATTGCTCCGTGCCGATCACCCTGGTTTCGGTCATCATGGCGTCCAGATCATGCCCTTGCTCTTCCTGTCCCAATGGTTGACTCATATCCGCCTCCGTCACACAGGCTCGGGTAGTCCGCATAAAACGGGCCGCGCCTGCGTTCATGCGCCTTACGGGTAGTCCGGCGCCCCGGGCCGTAAAGCTGGTTTTTTTTGTCTGCCGGGTAGTCCGGCGTCCCGGGCCGGCTTCCTTCGCCTGTAGTTGCAGGGTCTCCCTGCCTGAGAAAAAAAGACGGGCAAATAAAAAAGGGGCAGTGTGTGATTGTGTGGCGCCACACTGCCCCTTCATCATTTCTTTTAGGTTCGCCGTCGCTTGGTTGGCCGACCTCCCGACGGAACCCGTCTTTTTTTTTTAGCGAAGCAGGTTAGCCTCTCCCGTCTGGCGGCTAAACCTTTTCAAGAGCCTGCCCTGCCTGCTTCGCTTCCTGTTTTGGATTCGACCGCCCCAGGTCCTGGGCGGTGCACCCGGCGCTCTATAGCGCTCCCCTGCGGGTCGGCCGGCTCCAAATACTTATTTCCCCTTATCCTCCTGCATCGCCATGGCCGATAGCTGGTTGGCCGCACTTTTTGCCAGGCTCTTCTTGATGCCAAAATCCTTAAGGATTCCCAGATAAGCCTTACATTCAGGATCTCCCTCGATGATCGTCGCCGCCCTTGAGACAAACTTGCGATGCACGATTTCCACCAGCTTCCGGCCCTCGTCGCTTCCTATGCAATCCAGAAACCCCGCCTTGTCCTTCAGTCGAACCTTGGCGGCGGCGGCTTCCTCTTCGCCCTTTGTTCCTTTAACCATCTCAACGGGTAATCCGGTCACAATATCCACGTCAGGGCCGCTAAATCCACTCATGCGTTTTCCCCCTCATCCAAACCCTTTAGCTCCCTCAACAAGCCAATTAACTGACCAACGTCCGCCTTCTGGGCTTCCCTGGACTGAGCCTCTTCCTCTTCCTTGGCTTTGGCGGCCATTTCCTTGTCAATCTCCTCCGCCCTCGCCTGGGTTACGACTACTTCCTCGTCTTCCAGCTTGGTCAGCGCAACTATCGCTCTCAACACCTTGTAAGGATCAATATAGGCCGCATACCTGGGCCTTTCGCTCAAGGGCACGATTGTAGCCATGATCTTGTTCAGCTTCTCTGCCTCAGCCATAAGCGTTCCAATGCCAGCTACATGAAAGGCTCCGCTCATGGGAGGCAGCTTCAGCTCGCCATCCCCGGAATACTCCAGTCCAGCCTCCTGGACCTTTTCACCCCCAAGCATGTTCACATAGTCGTCATAGGTGGCAAAACAGGCTATTACGTCCCTGCCAGCCTCAATGGCCGCCACTGCGCCGTCCTCCAGGTTTTCGCCCATATGGCCGAACACGCCCAAACTTTGGTCTAAGTTCTGCTTGGACTCCCTCCAGGTCATATCCTGGCGGTATCCCGGCAACCCCTGAACCGCGTCCGTCACCCACGATCCCCGCTGAAAAAGTTGGTCGTAGTACTGCATATTAGCAAGCACCGAACCCGTTGGGTCCCGCCTCTGAACCGTCCTGACAGCCTGCTGTCCATGGACCGTATCCTGGGTCAAATACTCCTTGCCAGGCCAGGAGTTGACGTCCGAGGGGTCCACCAGGGCGTCCACGTTGATTTCCGTGGGAGGATTCACTATCCATTTCAAGGCGTCTTCATGCAGACACAACAAGGTGCACATGGACTCCCAAATCGAAACAATTCCTTCGATGAATCCGCGCCCGCCATGGCGAAGCAAGTGCGGCATGGGCGAAAAGCTGATTCCGGGCCACCGGAGCCGGGAGTAAGGAACCTGCTTGGGCATGCCGATCACGCGCCCTCCCGCCACAGTGTACCATCCCCGATCCAAAAGCACTTCCCCCTTGGGGGAAAGCACCGTTCCCCACAACTCCTGGGTCAGCACCATTTTGCGGAACGTGGATCGCTCCCAAATCTGCTCTTTTCTTTTAGCGATCTCCTCTTTATCCAAAAATGGATCGTCCTTGGCTTGGCCGCCGGAGCCAAGATCAACGGAACGCTTTACGTTGAAATAGCTGCCTTTTTCCTCGCCCTCCAAAAGGACGTGGTAATCCAGCCATTCGCTATGCACCCAATACAAGCCCCCTTGAGGGTCGCGGGGCGGAGCGTCCGGATCCCGATGAATCTTCCATGGCTCAATAAGATCAAAAATAAGCCCCTTGCCAGGAACCCACTTGGGAATCATCTCCATGGACTCGCCGATGGCAAGCGCCATTTCCGTAGCGCTCGAAAAACGTGTGGGAAATTTGGCATGTGACTTGTCCAGTTGAATATCCAGAACCGCCTGCCAAAAGTCAGCGCCAATCTTGTTTAAAGGATCGCTTACGGACAAATACCTGGGAGAAAAGGACTTCTTAATTGCGGCTACGCCGTACCCTACGGCCTCATTAGGCTTGGCAACCACGATCCTACTCTGCCAGGCTTCCTTATTTTTGTAACTATCCGGCTCTTTTTCGTGATACACGTCCCAGCATTGGGCCTGCTTCCTCCGGATCTCATCCCGCGCCCTGGCGCTGGTGCTTACGCAATCATTCAAATAGGCCACATAGTGGGCCTCGTTTTCCAGGGCGTAAGCGCCCGCAGCCTCTTCCCGGTCCGCCAGTTCCTGGTCGTCGTACATATGACTGGCCGCCTGGGTCTGGATCTCCCGGATTCTGCTGGCAACCTCAAGGCTGGGATCTGATCTCTGAACCGCCATTACATTCCCGCTCCCGGAGCATCAGGAAAAATTCTGTCAAAGTTCTTCTTATAAGCTGAAGAATGCCCGCCCGGAGCCCAATCCGAATGACACGGACACCCAGGGTGGCAATGATGAACATCCGGCTCCCCGTTAAAACCGTCAGGGTGATGGGTTTCAGCGCCGCAGCCCGTGCACTTGAAAATTTCCGCCGGGTTTTTGTCATACGGTCCGCCCTGCCTCATTTCCCAATAGTTTTTAAAATTTCCTGACATTGAACCCCCTCTATATGCCGTAAGGCGACTTGCTAGTCTTTAGCCCGGAGCTATGCCCGTAACTCATGGCCCTCTTCGCCTGGGCGGCGCGCATAGCGTTCCTGTTCACTTTGGCTTTCTTCACATTTCCCGGACTAAACAACCCGGCAGCAACATATGCGGCCATGTCCCCTGGGTGACTGAACCTGTCCTTGGCCGGCACGCTTCCAATGATATTCCCCGAGTTGTCCGTTTTCCAATGCCAGCCGCCGTTCAACGCCCGGTGCAGCAAATAGGCGGACCGGGAAAGCAAAATAGCAGGCTCGCCGTTTACCAGTCGGGTAAGACCCTCTTGTAAAGGCTCAATCCGGTTTTTTATCCGGGTGGGCCCGGGTTCAAACTTCACCCTGGGGAAGCCAGCCTTCTCCAAAACCGCTTTCAGCGTCTTGGCCGTGGAGCGCTTCACCGAGCTTTGATCCGGAGTCCTCATCGTCGGATCCCCAATATCCCGCCAATCCGAAATTAAAGGCTCGCCGTTGGCGCCTTTGTATTTGGGCGAGTTGAGCATGGGGATCACCATCTGCTCCAGCAGCTCCTCGATGCCGATACCCTCTCCCACAAGCACGTCATGAAAGATCAAACGCCCGGGCGGAACAAACTGCCCAATCCCGCAAACCGGGTTGTGCCAGGCGTCATACCCCCGGATGCCGACGGCGCCGGGAATCACCGGAAGCTCCACATCCCGCATAAAGTGAACCATCTCGTTGTACTGGGGAGTCACCGCCTTACCCAACTGAACGGGCGCGGGCCGGCCCTCCACATACCGGGCGTACATCCCCTTGTCATGCTGGAACGCGGCTCTGTTAGCGACACGCATCAATGGGTTGGCGTACTTGTTGTCTCTATACGGGATCTTATAGACGTGCTTGATAATGCTGAGCCCGGTGTCGGGGTCCGTTTGGTACACCTCCGGAAGCATGGCCACCTCTTCCGTCCAGTGGTCTTCATCCGCCGGGTTTTGGGTAATCTGCACCCTGGGCGTGGTCCCTCGCTGGCGCGAAGCCCTTGCAACCGCAAGGTCAAACACTTCTTTAGGAAGGCCTGCGTTCGCCTTTTCCTTGATGGGCGCTGGCTCTTCCAGCCAAATAACCGCGTACTGAGGCCCCTGAAGTTTGGAAATAGAAGCCTGATCATCGATGCCAAAAAGATCCATCTCCACCTTGGGCGTGGAGTGGATGATCATCTTCTTATAATCGTCCTTGAACGATACGAAATTACCCAGGACCTCCTGGATGTCGGGAACCGTGGAAATCTTGATGTTCTGGTGGGTGTCCCGAACCAGGGCGCCCCGTATGTCACGGCCGCACCGAAGCGCATGGGCGATCAAGCCAGCCACCCCGGCAAAGGTTTTTCCCTCGCCCATCGGCCCCATCAACATGACAATATGCGCGGCGTCATGCACGAACCTGCTCTGGGTCGGGCTCAGATCAAATTCAAGATCCGCCATCTTTCCCTCCCATTACCACGCGCATGGGCTTTCGCCCTTCGCCCGAATCAGGGTCTGGCGGCACATAGTCGGAACTGCGGTCGACAAGAATAATCTTTCCCTTCTGATCGTCGTCAAGCTCCCGTGCCTTACCGATCTTGAGCGCGATAATATCCAACACCATTTTCATGGCCTTGATCCGCTTATCCTGCAGACGGGCGTCCCGGTTTACCAAATGGATGACGCGGCGAATGATATCCTGGATCACATCCGCTCGTTTTTTTGCGCCCAACGACGTCAGCATCTCAATCCAGCGATCCAACTCCCCGTTGATCTCCAGGGCGGCCGAAGCAAGCCGCTCCGCCTGTTCCGACGGAAGCTCCCGAAACCACTCGATGCACTGGGCCTCCATCTCTTCCAGCGTATTCAAGTCCTGGGGAACCACCTGATCCACATGATCCTGGATCTTTTTGGAAGCCGCTTTTTCAAATTGGGGCTTTAACTTGGCGAGGTATTTGCGGACGGAAGAAGGGGATATATCAAAATCCTTTTCTTCCTTGAGCTTCTGGGCGACGGCTGTGCCGGTCACAATCCCCTGGGCGTATAGCTCCACCACATAATCCTGGAGGCCTTCCCGCTCTATGCGTGTTTTATTATTCGCCATTTCACATAACGCCTTTAAAGGGTTAGCCGGACCGCCGGTGACCGGCGGCGGCCCGGCCAGGGGGACGCCCTCAAGCAACTGGAGGGATCGGAGGGGCCGAAGAGCGCCGTCGTTATTTTAAATCCTCTGCAGAAATCCAAAAAACGCATGCTCTGCCATGGATAATTGCAGAAACGCCCCTTAGAGCTTGAATCACTCGCGCACAGGGCTAAATTTATCGCACTTCTTATAACACGGGTTTTATGAAACGCCCCGAAGCCCTCTAACGCAAAACGGCAAAGTCGTAGACTTTGCCGACACTTTGCCAAGACTTTACCCTGATTCGTTTTTCACTTGCAGCCATTTTTTCTATTGACACCCTTTCAGCGCCCCGCCTCCCCAACCAAAACCGGCGGCAATCCCCCGCCCCCAATCAACCCCTATCGACCAGGATGCCGCGAAGTCCTAAAACTCTTAAAAAATCCCACACGCACCAGGTTGATAGGGGGGGAGGGAGTCCCACTCCCGGGGTTTTTGTTCGCGCCTTATTCATCATGCCGCGCCCCATGGCATGACCGTCATGCCGCCCCGTCTCCATGCTGGACCCACCCCACCCCCAGCCGCCGCCAGGTCGCCGACGGACCAAGACGCACTTCTCCGGATTTCCGGTCCTGGACGTCCGGGCGCCAGGCCCGGCATTCACTCTCTGATTTCCTCAAAAAACCGGAAGCGAAAACGAACGTTTTTAGGTTGGACTAAAAGGCATTAAAACCCGTGCTTTTTAGTTCCGCTTTCCCGGAAGGATTTCCGGGTTTGAAAGGGTTTTCTATTCCGCCCTATAAAAAAGGTCTCCTGGCCGGCGCTGGAGGACGCCCTCGACGTGGATCTCCAGGGCCTCGATCCCGGCCTGGTCGCCAGGAGGATCCCCGCGGCGCCAGCGCCAGGCCCCGGCCCTGACGCTCATTTTAAAATGCCCGCAAAACGAGCGCCCGCCAAATTAATCTTGCAATCCCACCTAAACGGATTTATAACATTCTCAGTTATTTATCAGGCCGCCCGCTCCCCCCTCTGCACTTCCAAGCATGTACAGGCCACCCTGGACGGCTCCGCCGGCTCTGGACGCGCGCCAGCCTCCCCAAAATTTTCCAATCTCCCACCCCAGGCATGCTTTTCAGGCGTTTTCAGAAAAACCGACTCCAGCGTCCTGGCTGCCTGTCTTTGGAGCCTCGCCGACCTGGCCTGGATGGATATCGGCGCCCGGGCGCTATTCGTTGGGAAAACCCCCCGTCCAAATTTAATCCATGATCCAACCGCCTGAATTTGCAATGTCATTCTTGCAAAAACACCCCGCCCGTCCAAACTTCGCTTTATTCAAAAAGCAATTACGGACCTAATAACACTTTGATTTTAAACAATAAAAGAATCATCGGTCCAGATGTCCAAAGTTGTTTCATTTCTTTTTTCACGCGCACAGTAGAGACCTATATATATATAAAAAGGTTTCATCAAAACTTTGGACGGCTGGACCGAAGCCACAGAAACCCTTTTATTTCAGCATGCTGCAATGACCAAAATTCCCTTTTGCTTACAAAGAGCTTTGGACTCGCAGCCCAAGAATGGACCGTAGGCCCTCCTTTAGGGGAAGGGAGGGGAGGCGGGGAGCCCTGGGCGGACCTCCCAAAAGCAAGAGAAGGATGCGAGCGCTTCCCTGTGTGCGCTCGCGCCATTTTTTTCTTTTCAAGGCCAGGGTGAATGCGTTGCACCTAAAGGGTGTATTTGTCTTGACACATTACACCTTTTAGGTGTAATGCTAAATAAGCTGCTAACCTTTAATCGTAGGAGGAGAAATGAAGAAATGGGAACGATGGGAAACATTGACTTGTGGAGACTGCAGAAAATTCGAGCTAACCCCTAAACGATCAGAAGTTTCGGACGATGGCTTTGGTAGATGTAGATCCAAACACAGGGATATTCAAATGCACGGCTTCGACATGCGGGACGGCTGCGCCGACGACCCAGCTTGTGAGCATATCGATGAGAAGGTTTGAGCCACTTACAAGGCCTCTTCCCCGGCTGCATCCGAGGAAGAGGCTGCCCATGCACAACCAACACAATGGAGGATAACCACATGAGCCAACAAACAGTAACATCGAAAAAATCTTACCGCAACACTAACGAGGACAAGGACCACAGCTTTTCAGCCGCCGGCAATCTCAGACTTGAAAAAATTGTGGTCGAAAACGCAGAACAATGCCAAGGACTCGTTTCCTTTCTCGTGTCCCAAAGCTGTTTCTTCTCGGTGACGCCTCTCCCGGACGATTACTATGAAATCGCTTTCAAAGCCGGCGAAGGCCACCTTAAGAGAGCCTCGCTCCACCTGAACAAGGTTGTCATTCCCGACATCCTGACCAGGGCCGTCCTGGCGGAAAAGGGTTATGGCGCCGACTTCTCCGAGGATGTTTTCCCGAAGCAAATACAAATAACAACTTATAAAGGCCCCTCCTCTCTCAATAGGGGTCGCAAAAAGGATTAAACGCTTATGCCGCTGAATTCTAAACGAGATATAAAGGCCAGCATACAGGGCTCCCGATACCACACACTGGCTCTAAATACCGTCCTGATAGGAGATGCGGCCTCTCAGGCCGACCAGGATGCAGATCTCTACCACTGGTGGAGCGCCGGCCTCTATCGCACAGGACGCGGGGGGTACTTTTTAGCCGGGGAGGGGGGGGCGTTAACCAAGTACGGCCGGCGTGATACCGAAGGGCGCCTGACCCAGGGGCAAAGAATCATCCCTTTGACCCATGAGGACGCCCAGCAATGGGCGATTCAACATCTTGGCCATGAGACCGTTAGGAAACATTTTAAGGGGAAACATGCGCACACTGACAAAACGTGACATCGCAAGCAAGCTGAACCTCCCCATACGGACAATCCAGCTATGGACGGACCAGGGGATCGTGGATCCCGACATTCGCCCAGCTGCAGGAAAAGGAATAGCCAGGCTGTATTCCGAACGGAACGCCCTTGAATTTGCAATGGTCAAAATCCTGGCCAAGGACTTCAGCTATAGACTTGACTGCTTACGCGACATGTTTACGCTTTTGCGCGATGAGCCAAAGGAATCTATGGACGGGTTTAAGGGTTTCTTTGGCGATCCCGCTTATGGGAACTCCAAAGAAATGCTTTTTATCCAAAGTAGATCCCCTGGTGGCCTAAACCGCCAGCTGCTGCAGATCCAGGAAGGGCAGAATCCTGGTGAAGCAGCGCAGTCCGTTTTTCAAGACCAGGAGGATGTTGACTTTTCGTTTTTATTTTTAGGCCGCATCAAACAAAAAGCCCTGCAAATGCTAAATTGAAAACGATTACGTCCTTAAATCAAAGGCCCCGATGAAACCTTCTTTATCGGGGCCTTTTGTGCGTCTGGGGGAGCTGGGGGGGCGAGAATCACTCTATCATCGGGAACTCATCCCACGTCCGGCCGTCCAGGAGCCGCCCTGCAGCCTTTTTGCCGACCCGCCTAACTGTCGCCCCATCCTCAAAGTAATGGTGTTTTCCAGGGCCTTCCACCTCGCTTACTGACACAAACTCGCCATGGCCCATAAAGAAGAAGGCGACGCCTGCAGCCTGGCAATCGTCCCGGACTTTCCGTGGCCATGCCGGGTGCATGGGGCGGACCCCGGCGCCGCGTCCGTTTTCTACCCCCAGGACCACCAAGTCGAGCTTGGGGCCGGACGCCGGTGTCTCACATATGCACTCAATGCCGGTCAGAGAGTTCAACGCCAGCTCCGGTGCGGTGTTAAGATTTGTTAACCAGACCGCACCAAGCATCGGCTCGATGCTCACAAAGTGAACTGCGGCAAGCACCTGCAGCAAAAGAAAAAGTTTTTCATTGGCCTCTGCCTGGTTACAAACCGTGACCCCCGCCCACACATGGGGCGGCCATTTAGCTTAGGCGTTTCCGCCTAATTCCCTCTCGATCGCTTCATAGTCGGGAGCCCACCCGAGCTGATCCAGGACGTTGTCCGGCAAGCCGGCGCTCCGGAGATCCGCGTTGGTGAGCGCGATGCATTTCTGGACGCAGGGCGGATTCCGCCCGGTTACGATGGGATAGTGCTTTGACGTGATACGGATGGTGTGCAGAATATCCTCGTTGGGCGCCTTCAGGTCCAGGAGGAAGTCCGCGCCCTGGGTCTCTGCTTCAGCGTCCATCCATTGTTGCGCCTCAAAAAAAGAGACGGTTAAAGCGTTCGAAGCCAAAACAGCGCCCATGTGCGTGGACAGGGCGACGTCGGTCCGGCAACACGTGATTTCCATGACGTATCTATCCATTATTCTTGCCCTCCGTTAGCTGGCTCAGTTGTTCAAGCTCCAACAACCTATCAAGCTCCGCTGCAATTAGAGCCCCCGCCTTCACCAGGATGTCAAACCGTTGGCCAGGTTTGAAACCATTATAATCTATTCTTCTCCCCATCCCCACGAGATTCCGTGGCCGCTTATCCCAACCTTCCTGCCAAGATTTTGGCCAAGGGTCATAAAAGCACATCCCGTTGTCACTCGTTGTTTGTATAAAAATTTGACGGGGAGCTGCAAAACAAGAAGCCACCATGGCGAGTTCGCCGTTCCGGTGTTCCTTCACATCGTGGTAAACACTCCAACCTTCCTCTTCTATTTGCCGCAGGCGTTCTGCAGCAATGAGTTCAACTCCTGTTTTCATATATTCCTCCCTCTATAATGGCGGCCAGGCGTCTGTCGGCACGTTGAATATTCCGAGTTGCCCGCGGATCTCCACAGGCTCATAGAACTTCCTTGGGTCTCGAAAAAACCAGCCATAAGGCCCGAAGAACCAAGGAGACTCAGCCATTTTATAATTCACTGCATAGCAATCCAAACGCATGCAATGACACAAAAACACGTTCCCAATCACCGCCCCCCGAACGAATTCATCTACTCCCGGCAGCGGGATCTTCGGAAAGGTCTCCTGGACCCATTCATATCCTTCATGGTCGAATTTTTTACTGGAATGGATATAGAGTTGGCCCCTGTACTTTGTTGACCAGGTGCGATTCTCGCAATCCTTGTAGCCGTTAACAATTAACCAGCTCCAGGGCGGCCGAACCGACAAACATTTATAAAAATCGTGTGAAATTTTGGAGTAACAGATCATAGATCCTCCTTAATACCGGTTACACGGCATCATGCGCCTGGTGACCCCAGGGCGAAACGCCGGGCTTTGTTTGGGGGGGGATGACGGGGGCGGCGACCAATATAAGGGCCTCATCCCGCGAGACAAAAAGAACGATGCTATTATCCAGTGCCTTCATTGCTACCCCCTCTTCCTTTTATCCAAGCATTCGGGTCGTATCCCCGATTATAGAGGTCGCATTCGCACTCGCCGTCGCCATAGACCTGGCGTGCCGCACAATGCGCAGAATGGCCTTCCTTTTCGAGTTGGGCAATTCGTTTCATGGCGGCTTCGCTCTCTTCATGAGCTTCAAGGATGCAGGCGCGGCACCAATAAGCGCCGGCGTCCGCCGTGCCGGAGAAGTACAACTGGACGTTATCCCTTTCGCAGCTTTCGCATTTTTCGCCCGGCTCCGGGCCGAACTCGCACCTATCGAAACCCATTTCCTGGAAGATCTCTTCAGACATTACTTTCCTGACGGCTTCAAGCTGCCTGATAACCACGTCAATGGACTCGATCTTATGGAACTCCATCCTCACAGGAACATTTTCGACCAGCTCGCAATCAAGATTCTGTTTAAGCCCAATAGCGTCAAAATCACTGCTAACAAAAAACAGGACGCCCACAGATTGTGCAGGGTCATCAAGCACGCCGACGCCGACGTCGATGTCTCCTACGCCAAATTTCAAATACATTGTGTTGCTGGATGCCTCGATACCCATTATTCCACCTTTCAGCGCCTATTTGTGGCGTGTATTCGTTTCCGTCCATCTGGACTCATGAAAATTGGCCGCATGGTTGGCCGCTTTACCATCAACGGGAACCCAAACGGCCAAGAACCGGCCAAATAAGTCATTGAAATTATTAAAACAGGAGAAAAATAAGGTGGTTATAAAGGTAGGATAATTTCCTGCTAAGCGAGTGTGCGGGGAAACCTGCACCGAGGGTTCGAATCCCTCTCTCTCCGCCATATTTTCAATCCTCCATCTTCCCCTTGCCTGAAAAAATCATTTGAACAGGATAGCTGTATGCTTACAAAGAAATTTCCGGCAGCTGTAAGTTATGGGGAATTTCAAACCAAGTCCAAAGAGTTCCTTGTCCCTTTTTTTTCGGAAGGAAAATCCGGGTTTCAGGGGCTATCCTCCGGCAAGGCGTTTGATCATGGAGTGATGGCGTTCATCGGCAAGGAAATCGACGCTAACGATATTTTTAAAATGCTGGTGGACAGCGGTCAAAAAATTCCAAACGCGCAAACCACGCTAAAAGTCTTGGAACGCTATCTTTCAGAAATTCAGCAATTTAAAATCGGCAATATTGTTCGGATTGAATACGGCCGCGAATTGAATTTTTCATTAATCAAAGAAGCCGACCGCCCCGGAAGCACCGAAAAGAACAAATCCAAGCTGCCCTGAAAATCCCCCTATCCGAAGGGCGGCCTAACATTCCATCATAACTGAATGTTAGGCCGAATTTCGATAATCGCTTTTTGGGGAAGGATCATATTAGCCGAATACTCCGTGAAATATACCCGAAGATCTACAGGGCTTCCACGATGAAAGCATGCCCAGGACCGCCGCTGGCGCACAGGGATGCACAGCCGAACCGTTCGTTGCGCCGCCGCAATTGGTTGATCATGGTAACGATGAGACGCACGCCTGTGGCGCCCACCGGGTGGCCGAGACTGATTCCGGAGCCGGCCGCATTTATGCGATCCACATCCAATCCAAACTCCCGGTTGCATCCGATCACCTGGGCGGCGAAAGCCTCATTGAATTCAAAATAATCCATGTCGGCCAGGTCCATCTTTGCAAACCTGAGGGCGTTTTTCACCGCCGGAACCACCCCCAGCCCCATGACCTCAGGCTCAACCGACCCCGGGGCCGAGCTTACGACCCTGGCCAAGGGCTTGAGGCCCAGCGAGGCTGCCTTGTCCGCCGCCATCATAACGATGCAGGCCCCGGCGTCGTTCAGCCCGGACGCGTTCCCGGCGGTCACGGTCCCCCCTTTTTTGAACACAGGCTTGAGGCGGGCTAAACTCTCCAGGGTGGTGTCGGCCCGGGGATGCTCATCCGTGTCAAAGGTTACCATCCCTTTTCGGGTCTTGATTTCAACCGGGAGGATTTCATCCTTGAACCACCCGGCTTCCGTGGCTGCGACGGCCCTCTGATGACTCATGAGAGCCCACTCGTCCTGCTCCTCTCGGGAGATATCATAGCGTTCGGCGATGTTTTCGGCAGTCACCCCCATGTGGTATCCCAGAAGGGCGTCCACCAGTCCGCCGATCATAAGGCTGTCCTGAATGCGTTCTCCGTCATTGAGGCGATATCCTTTGCGCGCCCCCATGAGCAGATAAGGGGCATTGGTCATGCTTTCGACGCCCACGGCGACGCCGGCGTCAACCTTGCCCAGCATGATCTCCTGAGCCAAAAGCTCCGCTCCCCGCATGGAGGAGGCGCACTGCTGATGCACCGTAAAGGCGAAAGACTCCGCCGGCAGCCCCGCCCCTATGGCAATGTGCCGGGCGGTGTTTCCGGGAGAGCCGGCCTGATTGCACTGGCCGCAAACCACTTCCTGAATCTCCGCCTTGTCTATTCCCGCCTTCTCAACCGCTCCATTCAGGGCAGTCACCCCAAGCTCCACAGCGGACAACGTGGAGAGCGATCCCATATACCCGCCAATAGCCGTTCTGGCTCCGCTGACAATCACAACATCTCTCATTGATTCACCTCTTTTTATTTGGATTTTAAAACAAAAAAACTCTCCAATAATGATCCCGGAACCATGCCGGGTTTGGTCAGCCGCCCCAGTCTCCGGGCGCCGCCGCTCCCGGGGATAAGTCCCGGGTTGATCTCCCATAGCCCAAACCGAAGCACACCCTGCGTCTCGCCGAATTAGTCGCCGCCGGATTGTTTGCTCCAGGGCGCGGTATGCCGTTAGTCCATTGAAGTTGCGGCGTTTACTTCCAGGGAATAACGCAAAATTACACACTTGTCAAACACTGCGTCTAATGCCTTTCTTCTCTAACATTCTAACGGAAGTTTTGAGGATTTCTTTCCTAAACTCAATGCGCTGGGGATCACCCAGCTTGCCCCGACAATCCTTGATCAACAAACTGCATGAGGGATTGTTTGATCTCCTCGGCGTCACATCCGGGTTGGGCGTTAAGGCCTTAAAAAATACCAATTCAAGGACGCAGGATTCCTGCGTTTGCAGGAATGACAGGAAAGGCGGGCGCAAAGGATTGGCGAATCCGATTTTTTTGGCTGGATTAAGACAGGTCGTTCGTCCGCGTAAAGTTTTTGGATTTTAATGTCAAATGGGCCGCCCCTACTGCGCTAACGCGCCAGGCAAGATACTGCTTTGCCTGGGCCACCCTGAAAAAACTGGGCAAGCCCGCCTCGGGCATGGAGACCATGCCCCTACATCAACCCCATGGCCTTGGCGGCCAAAAGGCAGGAGCCTTGCCAAAGGGCGGATCCCACGGAGGAACAGAGAATGTTGTCCAGCCGGGCCAAAAGGCCGGTCACGCCGTCCGCGCTTTCCCTGCGCATCATGGACAGAATGGTCCGGGTGGATTTTTTGTTGTCCTCGGACATTTCCTCCTTGAACCTGCCGATCTCTTCCTGAAGCGCAGCGATAACCTTGTCCATATTGTCCGGGCTTTCGGCCATAGCCTGGCCGATGGTTTCAAGGTTAATGTTTACGGAAAAACTGGCATGGCTTAAATCAGGTTTGGAATTACCTTCGGCAAGAACCATGCTTCCCTTGTTTTCAATTTGATACTTCGGAGGTAGTTCAATCTCTCCGTTAAGAAGGCTAACAACCAGTTCTTTGAGTTCGTAGCGCCCTCCTTCCAGTGATGCAATTTTCCTTCCGTAATATTCTTTTATCAACTGATAACCGCGCTCTACGTCCTCATGTTTATAGACAGTAAATATTGCGCGAGGAGTTCCACGGGAATGAAAGCTGTCCAGGGCCATACCCATGTCCTGATTTTCTTCGTTGATGGCCTGGGCCGCCATGTCCATGATCAGGGGATCGATGGGGGAGAACCCGTGTTCAAAGATATATTCAATGGTGGGGAGTTGGCTGTACAGCTCCTCAAACTCCCCGGGTTTGAAATCCCGGTCCGGAGGGGTGCGTTTTTCACCCTTAAAGTCAAAGTAAACATAGTCGCACTTGATGTCTTTGATGATCCAGCCGTCGCGTGCGGTTCCGTACAAGATGGCACCCGTGACATCTGCTCTGGAAAGATTCACCTGATTCATTAGGGAGAAAGAAAGATTTGCACCTGTTAGATTCGCTTGCTGTAGATCTGCTCCATTTAAATCAGCATATTCAGCAACTACTTTCTGAAGATTGGCGTTCTGCAAATCGCCATCCCAAAGGTAGGCTTCATAAAGATAGGCTGTGGACAGGTCAGCCCCTTGGAGGTTAGCCCCACTAAGATCTGCTTGCTCAAGGTTAGAGCCGGATAGATTGGCTCCCTGAAGGTTTGCATCCGATAGGATGGCCTCCCGGAGATTGGCCCCTTCCAGGTTAGATTCTTGTAGGTTTGATTCTTGTAGGTTGGAGCCTTGAAGGTCGGATTCTCTGAAGTCAGCTCCATGAAGGTTGGCCTTTTGAAATCCTGCATCCCAGAGGAAGGCTGAGCGGAGGTTGGCACCTTGCAAATTGCTTTCCTGGAAATCCGCCCCTCCTAAATGCCCTCCTTGGAGGTTGGCCTCTTGAAGTTTAGCCTCTGTGAGTATGGCTCCTTGCAAATTGGTATTATGAAGATCAACGCCAGAGAGGTCAGTATTCCGGAGGTTGCACTCTTGCAGTTTAGCGCCTTGAAAAATGGTTCCGACAAGAATGGCCATACGGAGGTCAGCTCTCTGGAAACATGATTCGCTGAGGTCAGCATCATGAAGATCGGCATGCCGCAAATTGCATCCCCGAAGGTTGGCTCCATGAAGATTGGCACCTGCGAGGTTAGCCTCTCGCAGATCGGCCCCGCTAAGGTTCGCTGAGTGAAGATTAGCGTTTTGGAGATCAGCGCTTTCAAGATCAGCGTGCTGGAGGTTTGCGTAACGCAAATCTGCATTCAAGAGGTGGGCACGCTGGAGGCCAGCTCGTTGCAATTCGACATATTGAAGAGTCGTGTAATGGAGGTTAACTTGATGCAAATGGGCCCGATCCCCGACCCTCTCATCGGATTTCAGCCAAAGTTTATGTTGCTTCAGGATATGCTGGAGTTCATTTTTTGAGATTTCACGATATTCGGGCATTGGGATGCCTCCAGGGCAGTAGCGCGGCTGGAACGATTGTATTTTGAGTGCAATTAATTTTTGATGATTGAATGGTTTTAACGGAAATAACCCTAAGCGTCAATGATTAGGAAATGACGAGAAGAAATGAGACGCTGGATTCCCGATAGAAGCATTCGGGAATGACGATGGGGTTGCAGGGACTGCCCGACAGGTTCTGAGACAGGCAAAGACGCTGGATTCCTGCTTTCGCAGGAATGACAGACGCCGTTAGGACAGGCACGGAGGCCTGTCGCTACAAAAAAGGAGTATCGTTTGCGGCTTGCGATGTTGTAATTTTGGTTGGAAGATGCTTTTCATGCCGGGTTTCGCAGGGGTTAAGCGCAACCCGTGTTTTGTTTAAGGCGCAATAGGTTATACACTCTCCATGCAACCGTTCACAGGCCCTGCGCGAAGCGCCATTTAAGAAGTTTTGATCAAACTTTTTCAAAAGTTTGCCGCCGGAGGCTTGCTTTTATTTTCTTTTCCTTGCTTTGTACTTGTCTCAGTCAATTAGTTGCACGGCGGTTTTGATGGCTCCTTTTTCGCTGAGGTCCAGGAAGTCCTGACCGAGCTTTTTACTCATTTTGGCGGCTTCTTTCCAGGCGGGCTGGCGGATATGGTCCTGATCCTGGAATCGGGAGAAATCCTTGCGGTCCGGGATGCGTCGGAAAGGCAGTTTGGCCACGAATTCCGGGGACGGCGCCAGGATGATTGTCCGGTCCATAATTTCGCCGTCGGCCCAGCGGGAGGTTCTTTTTTTATCGAACCATCCTCTGACTGCGTGGGGATAAAAATGAGGGTACAGGATAAATCCCTTGGATTTCGGCTTCATGGGAAATGCGGGATGATAGTCCAGCAGGCCGCCGTCCCGGTACATACCCTGGGGGGCGCCGGGGATGTCCTTGACTCCGTGCATGATCAGGGGGATGGACCCGGTGGCCAGAAGGGCCTGGGAAAAGTTCCCCGTGTTCAGGGGCGTGAAGCTGGGCGGAAACTCCGAAAAATCCAGCACCGAATCCGTGGTGCGCGGATCGTGAAACACGGTGCGTTCGAAGACTTTGCCCTGGAGGCTGCGGCTGACGTAATTCAGGCCGAAGGCCCAGGCCATGCCGGCGATGAGCAACGGGGCCTCTTCCCGGGCCATGAGACCTTTGCACCGGACTGCGGAAAAGGAGAGCCTGCAATAGGGATGGGCGAGGATCTGATTGACGCCGTCCGAGCCCATGATGATTTCCATGATGCGCACGGACTCGTCGGATACGTCGCTGGCCGTGGGCCGGCCTTTGTAGCTCTGGCTGATGTAGGCGTCCTTAAGGCGGTCGAATGCGGCCGCGGAATCGTCCTGAGCCGCTGCGGTGAGCTTCCACGCGCCGATGGAAGTTCCCAGCAGTTCCAGAGGCTCGGTCCTGCCTGCAAACCATTGCGAGAAAACCGCCGAATCCAGGCCGTACAGCACCAGCCATTTGGCGGCGCCGGACGCGCCCAGGACGGCGGAGATATCCGAGGGCTGCAGCCCGTTTTCGCGTATATGATCGTAAGCGGATTTTCCGGCTTGGACCAGCAGGTCGGCGCCGCCGCTTTTCATTGAGTGCGCAGATGATTTTTGAGCCATGGTTTGATTCTCCTTTGGCCCAATGTCTTACAACAAATTTGTGAATAGTAAAACCGGCAGATTTTATTAATCGATTGGACGAATTAGGTCTATGCTCTTTTAGGAATAGCCAGCAATACTTATCCTTTGAAAAATATGTGGTTTTAGATACTTAGATATGCATTCCCACGCAAAGCATGGGAACGAGAAGGCCCATCGTATTTGGATAATTGGATTTTTTTAGCCGAAAAAAAGATCTGTTTTAACTCAGAGTTTGCGGACGATCATCATTTAGGATTTCTTAATTTTTTTCAGGTCGCCCCTTTTGTTGCTTCGCAACCCGGCGCCGATACTGCTGTGCCAGGGCTACCCACGGCCTTTTAATTGAAAATTTTTTGGTTTCAGATACTTAAAACTGCATTCCCACACAAAGCAAGGGAACGAAAGGCGGAGTCAGACTTCAAAATCAATGCCTTGTTTTTGAAGCAGGGCGTAGCGTTTTTTGTCGAACTGGTAAAGCTGGGCCGGGCGATAGTTTTCCTTGCGCACGTTTCCCGTGGGCGCCAGAACTCCGAATTTGAGGACCTTGCGGCGGAAGTTCCGCTTGTCTATGGAGCGGCCCAGGATGATTTCGTAGGCCTGCTGCAGGTCGGACAAAGTGAACTCGTCGGGCAGCAATTCAATGCCCACGGGCTGCCAGCTGATTTTGCTCCGCAGGCGCTGGACGCCGGTTTTGATGATCTGGGCATGATCAAAGGCCAGGCCGGGCAATTCGTTGACATTCCACCAAATTGCCTTGGCGGCGTCGCTGCCTTCGTGAATCACAATGTGGCCCGGCTGCACCAGGCCCAGGAAGGCTGTTGAGATCACCCTGCCCCGAGGGTCGCGGCCGGGCGCGCCAAAGGTGTACAACTGCTCCATGTACGAAAGCCGGACGTTGGTCTCTTCCTGCAATTCCCGGATGACCGCGGCTTCCAGGTCCTCGTCCATTTCCACAAACCCGCCGGGCAAGGCCCAATTGCCTTTAAAAGGCTCCCGCGCCCTTTCAATCAGAAGGATCTTGAGGGCCGCCTCGTCAAAATCAATGCCAAAGACCACCGCGTCCACGGTATGGTCCGCCTTGGGGTATTTGTAGGTGTACGCCATGCCTATTTTGCTCTTCCGCCTGAGTTTTCATGTTGATCGCCTTGCATTGTTTTACTGTACACCTTTTCGTTTCCGGCGCCAAGAGCGCGTCCTTGGTCATAGAAAGAGGACTCGTCCGGTTCATAAAAAAAGGCCCGTTCCGCCTTTGATTCCGCGGCGCAACGGGCCTTTGATTGTTTTCGGGGATGAGAGCCGGTTAGGCGCTCCGCATCATAAAATCCTTTGCCAGGGCGGTTTTCATGCCTTTTTTGACCAGATCCTCGAACACCCGGGCCAGCTTGTCGCTGAACAAGGTGGTTCCCGGCGGATCGGGCACCGGGCTGGACGCGTCGATGATCCACACCATTTTGCGGATGTATTTGGGATCGCTGAAATAATCCGCAATGTCCGCCACGGTGTTCATGACGCAATGGGTGGCCGCCTCTCCCGCCAATAGGATTTCGTCCGCCTCTTCCAGGGTTTTGATCAGATCCTGATTCACCTGGGTCGAGGGATCGTTGGGATCCGGCACCTCGGCCTTGACCGCCGAAAAATGCTCGGTCCAGGGATTATCGCCCTTGGTCACAAAACTGGCGTTAACGCCCTGGGCCTCCCACTCGTGGATGGCCTCCGCCAGCACCGGCGTGATGTTATGGCCGCCGTCGCCGATGAGGCAGTGCTCCGGCCAAATGGTGTGGGGGTATCTGCCCGCCGCTTCCAAGGCTCGCAAATACTCCAGGCTGCGCTCCTGAAAATCCGGATTGGCCGCGGCCCAGCGTCCGGCCTCCACGTCCTCCGAACTGATGAGGGTGAAAGGCTGCGGGTTTTCTCCCTGGGCGTTCTTCCACCAGATGGGGTGGGAGATATCCACCTTTTTATGGCTGTCCAGGGTCACGTGAATATGGTCTATTTCGTCCTTGATGCGGACAATCATGTCCGCCAGGCGTTTCATGTCTTCTTCCGCGCCCGGAACGTAAAGGTTTCCGTTGGGATCGCAAAAATCATTCTGGGGGTCGATGATGAGCAAGTGTCTTTTCATGGTTATTCCTCCCTTTGCCTCGCCTTAAGCCGGATAATTTCAGCCCTGAGTTCAGCCAGTTCCAGGTCAAATCCTCCCGAAAGAATGGGAAACCGGCACCATGTCTTGGGATCGAGGTTTTCGTCGTCTACATGGAATGACGGGGCGTAACGCTCCCTTTTCCATTGGTTTCTGCTCCACAGTGTGAAAAATTTTTCTATCCACTGATAAATCTGCTCTTCCGGCGTATCGGAAAGCGCAGCGCAGGTTTTAAAAAAGGCTTCCGTGGGCCCTTGCTTGTCCCGGATGGCCTGCAGCCACACGCCGGGCGCCGGGTCCGGGCCTGGATGTTCTGCAGCCCGATGTCGTCCTGCTCCCAGGTCAGGGCGCGGCCTACGGCGTGCTCGATCATGCTGCGGTATCCCGCTGCCAGAGGCTCCACGTCCAGGTTGTAAAAAGTCGCGCCCAAACTTGCAGCGACCCGCCTGGCTGCGTTTTGCGAGGCTTTGGACGAGTTTTCCGTGGCCTGGTACACGCATATAAGCAGGCGCTCCACCATATAGTCAATGGGGTCGTTGGGCTTCAGGCCGGGAACGCCTAATTTTTTGACGAATTTCTCCGGCCAAATGCTGTTTGGGGACAAGCCCCAGGATCTTGCCGCCGGCCAGGACCGCGGCGCAGTTGTAAACCGCTTTTCGATGCAGGACCGGCAGTCCAACGATGACAACTATACTGGACGTTTCCCGGGCCGGGGCGACTAAAAAGCGTTGGGCGCGGTCCTGCACAAAGGGAGCGGAAAAGGCGTCTTCGCAGCCCTAGCCGGTGATGCATAACTCGGGCAACAGAAGGAAATTGGCCCTAACCGTTTCAGCCTGGCTAGCGGCCGTGCAAATTCGGGCCATATCGCCTTTCCAATCCAAGGGCGTATGGTTCAGGCTCGCCGCTGCTAGGCGTATGATTTTCATGACAGCCTCCTTGTAAGTGAAGCCAAATCCTTAACCTAAGCGCTCAACCCCGGCATTTGCCGGCGGCGCAAAAACTCCATGCGCTCGGCCGTGGCCCTGCTGAACCCCACGGGCGCCAGATCCGGCTCGGCGGGAAGCTCCGAGCTTTTAAGCGGCCCGTATCCTTCGGGGAAGTCCTCTCCAGCCTGGCCGATAAGCCCGATTTCGCCCCGGCCGCCGTTTCTGCGAAAAATCATGGGCACGCCAGGCACGGTGGTCTTTTCCGGCGCGCTGAACTTCATGACCGGCTCCCCGGCCGTCTGGGAGAGCTTGTAAACCGCGGACACCCGGTCCCGGGTGAGATCGTCCAAGGCGGGCCTGCCCACCAGATACCCGCCGGCCCCGTAAAACCGCCTTTCAGGGGGGACGCCCAGCTTTTCGGCGAATTCTTCCAGGCCCCGGACCTTATCCGCGTCCATGGAATCCATGAACACATAGGCCGGATTCACGCCCGCCTTGACGAATCGCCGCAACTGCTCCTTTTGATCTCCCGAGTCGAACCGGACCGAACAGGGTTGATCCGGATTTTCCCGCATCACCGCAATGGCGGCCGGAATGCCGGTGCGAACTGCGTCATAAGTATCGAACAGGTAGCTGGGCGCCTGGGGCCGCATGTCCCGGATGGCGCGAAAGCCGGCCTGATCGCTTCCCCAGCGCTGCTGATGCTCATGCCCGGCCGTGCCCACGGGAACCATGCCAAGCTCCCTGGCCAGGCAGACGTCGGAGGTTTGGGTCAGCCCGGCCTCTTGGCAGGCTTCCAAGGCAAGCCGGTGCATGGACATGCAGGTTGCGCCCCGCATGCCAACCTCAAAAAGCCGGCGTCCCTGGCCGCTCACCGCCTTGCTTAAAGCCCTTGCGTTGACCAGCACCCGCTCCTTGTACTTCCGGTCCACCTGGATGACGGGATTGAAAACGCCGCAAGCCTCCAGGGTAAGCCCGGCGATGATCGCTTCGTCCTCGCATGTGCATGTGAAATCCCGGCGCTTGGCAAGCAAGGCTTCCGCCGCAATCTGGATGGGGTATTGCAGCCAGATGACCAAAGGCTCCAGCCAGGAAACCAGAAAGGACGGCCCGGTGACCGTCAGGATGGGCTCCCTTTCCCGCACCCAACTTCCCCGGGGAGCTGCGTGGATTTCCGGCTCGGCCTCCAGGGCCTTTTTCATGGCGGGAGTCAGGCCGTACCCGGCTTCGGCCAGATACGCTTCTTCTTTCGCAGCAGGCGCAGGAGGGATCATGGCCCGGACCGCCCGGGCAAGGTCAAAGGGGATGAAGTACCATCCCGGCCTGCGGAAGGAGAGGTAAAAGGTCTCCTTTCTCAAGGGGAAGCCCGCCTGCCCCATGGCGAATTTATATCCGTCGGTCATGAGCAGGTTGGGCTTTTTGTTTTCGAGCATTGTTTGGACTATTTTTTGGGCGTTCATCGGCTTTCTCCTCGCTTTGTGTCTTAGTGTGTATCAAACACTAAGTTGGGCGTCAAGAAAAAAATGAGGCTTTTCGCCAAGCAGGAGGACGGATAGGGCTTAAGAGAGGATAAAATTACCTGATTTTACAATCAATACATGGCGAAACTCTTTTTTTCGTCGGGAAAGGCTTTATCCGAAGGCCCGGAGTAGGCCCAGGAGTCGCAGGCGGAGTTGGGGTCCAGGGCGGCTTTGATCTGCTTGATGAACAGGTGATAGTCGCCGCAGTGGGGGCCGAAAAGCTCGTTCATGGGGCCTCCGAATGCGCCCAGAGGAAGACCCAGGGCGTTATCGACGGCGCCTTGGGCGCCGGCCTCCACGATTTCCTGCACGGCCTGGACCGATTCCTCTTTATGGGAGGAAAACAGGCCGATGCCTTCCAGATAGCCCAGGTGGCCGGATTCAAAGGTTCCGCCGCAGCCGAGATCGGCGCCGTCAGCCACGATTGCCCCCTGGTCAATGGCGGGCTGCTTGATTTTTGCGATGAAGTCGCTTTGTTCAAAGCCCAGGTCCCAGGTGTCAAAGGAGCCTACGGACGTAAACATGCAGGAGGAGGGACGAAAGCAGCCTTGCACGTTGTTAACGTGGCGGAGCAGGAGTTGGAACATGCTGCTTTGCATTTTTTTCCGGGTTTGCTTTGGGATGGGCACGGCGTCCAGCATTTCCTGCAGCAGGGGAATTTTTGAGGCCAGGGCCAGGGGATTGTCAAAGACTTTGGCCAAAGGCTTCAGGAGGGGAAGCAGACTTGCGGGCGGGTCCAAAAGGGGAACCCTGAGCCCGTGGTTTTCCTTGGTTATCTGCTTGAGGGCCTTGACCTTCCATTCAAACTCCCGCTGGGAATGGCCGTGGACACAGACCACCAGGGCGAACTGGACGACTTTTTGAAACAAGCCGGTCTCCCAGATTTTTTTCAGGGTGAGGTTGTCGTCCGTAAAGCCCATGGACATGAAAAAGGCGGGCAGGCGAAAGTCCGCATAATTGCATTCGGCCTCGCCCAGTTGATACCCTGCATCGCATATGTTTTGCTTGGAGGGAAAGGTCAGCACAAAAAATTCGGTCTTGGGCAAGGGAGTTTCCAGGAAGTATCGCGGCGACTTGCCCGAGTGCTCCACCTTTTCAGGGCCGTCCCAGCGGTAGAGCTTGACACCGCATTTGGTGAAGGTTCCCAGGCTGCCGAAGGTGCCGTGAAAGCCTCGAATCAAGCCACGGACGCCCGGGCCGGGGCCGTCCATGCAAAACCAGCCCTTGCCCTCCCCCGCGCTGCCGAATTTTACGATCTCGCCTTTGGGCGTCACCCATTCCAGACCCATGAGGTTCCGGGCCGAATAGCCCATGGACGCGCCGGACAGGCCGTATCCCCAGGCCGCGGCGGCGGAGGCCAGAACCGAGTGGTTGCTTCCGCAGGAAACCACGTGCACGTTCAGGCCCTGCTTCCACAATTCGGTCTGCAGGTCGATGGCGCGCACGTAAGGCTCAATGACGGCGATCTGATTTTTTGCGTCTATATCGATGATTCTATCCATGCGCTTCAGGTCCAAAAGGATGGTCTTGCGTGACCCGGCTGCGCTGGAGGCGATCCAACCCGTGGAAAAGGACTTGATCATGAAGTCGTGGCGATTGCAAAATTGCGTGACCTTGGCGACTTCCCCGGCGGTTTTAGGCATGACCACAGCCGCCGGCCTCGGCGCCCAAACCTCGCGCTCCGGGTTCAGGGAGGAGGAATTGTACCACACCGCATAGGCGTCTCGAATGCACTCGTCCGCGTTGGCCCATTCCGGGCCCACAATGTCCTGCAATTCCTGGAGTTGGTCTTGATTCAGCATGTTATGTTTCCTTATTCCAGAAGCCCAGGAGGCCTTCCGGATCGAAGAGGTCCTGGGCCAGGTCGATGAGCTTGTCCTGGCCGGAATTGACTCCGGTTGCAAAAGCCCGGGCCGCGCCGTAGGGCCTGGAAAAATAAGCGCCTGCATTGAAGAGTCTGCGGCAAAGGTCCTGCTCCAGGGATTTCATGACGGAAACCTCTTTTGCATCCGCCGGGTTAAAAGGAAGCATCAATTCAAAATGACAGGCATGGTTCTGCACCACAGGTTGTATGTATAAGCCCCCCGAATCCCTGTTCACGCCCGCCCGGTCCAGGGCTTCGTGAAAGACTTCCAAGAACTTGGGCGCTTGATCCAGGGTGGATAAAAATATAACGGACAGGCAATGCCCTTTGAGGCCATGCCGCCAATCTTGCGGGCCGCACACGGAGGTTGACGTTTGAAAGAAATCCGTGGCGGAGACATCGCCCAGGCCTTCTTCCAGGGCCAGGCTGTTTTGACGGGCCATGTCCCAAATGTCGGCCTTCTGGTATTCCAATCTCTCTTTAGGAAGGCGTTCGAATCCGGCGATGTTCTGCAAACATACGAACTCGGGCAGGCCTTTTCGGATTTGGTCGAAATCGTCCGACGCATCATGGCTCATGAGCATGGCGGCGGCCGTACGGTTGAGGAGAAAGGCGTGCTCTCCCAGCCAGGGCCGCTGCACGGCGTAGACGTAGGGGATGAGGCTGTCCAAATCGCCGCCCAGGAAATAGGATTCCTGAACCGACGGGGCCAGTTCGGTGCGCAGGCTGATCCAGGTTGCCACGCCAAAGCGCCCCTGGCCGCCCATGACCACCCGCTGAAAGTCGGACTGGCCCGGCCCCAGGGGGGATTTTTGCGCGCCCTTGGATTTGCGCTGGGCTTCCAAGGAGCCGGGGCCTCCGGCTGCGCCCGTGCGAAAAAGGCGTCCGTTTCCGAACACGATCTCCGTGCTGGCCACCGGGTCCTGGTAATCCCATTGCTTGTTGGGCCAAGTGGAGGGCTCGCGATCCAAGACAGCCGCCAGCACGCTTTTTCCGCTCCGGGGCGCCAGGGGCGTGGGCAGGGTCATGCCGTGGGGCTTAAGCGCCTCCTGCAACTGGCCGTAAGTCACGCCCGGCTGGACGATGCACACCCGGTTTCGGCGGTTGATCCAAAGAATTTCATTCCAATGGGAAAGATCCATGGCGACATGGGGCTCCTTGCGTTGGATGCCGCCCCTGATGTGGGGGCCGATGGACGAGACAGGCGCCATTTGGATTTTTTGGGTCTTTAACAAGGCCTGAAGGCTGGAAACGTCCTTGGGGCGAACCACGCCCGCGGAAGGAGCGCATTCCTCCAGGAGAGGGTTATTTACGCTATAGTTTGACAAAACCTGAGGATCGTCCTCGACGCCGCCGGAAAACCCGGGAGCGGCTGCAATGCATTCTTTATCCATGATTAACCCTCCGCCGAGTTGTGTACGCCCAGGGCCTGAGCCAGGATTTCCATGATGTCCGCGACCCGGACGTCCAGGCCGGCCTCCCGCGCGGAAGCCTCCAGATGGGATCGGCAATGGGGGCAGGCGGTGACCAGGCATTGCGCCCCAACGTCCTTTGCTTCCTCAAGGCGGCTGATTGCACTTTGCCGGGCCATGGGCCTGGCGGCTTCGGTCAAACCGCCTCCGGCGCCGCAGCACAAGGCGTATTCCCTGATTCGGTGCATTTCATTGAATTGCAGCCCTTGGATTGAATGAAGCAGGCTGCGGGGCGCGTCGAAAACGCCTTCGGTCCCGTAGCGCAGGTTTTTGGGAGGGTCCGTGTAAGTCATCTGGCCGAAGGCGGTTTTCTCCACACCGTTCCACTCTTCATAGGGTTCGGCCTGACGTCCCAGATAGCAGGGATCGTGGTATGTTACGCGCATGGGTTCGGGCGCCTGGAGGTTGAGGCGTTTTCTTGCCAAGACGCGATCCAGAAACTCGGTCGCGTGAAGAATTTCCGCGTCCACCTTGACGCCGTAGGCCGGATACTTGCTTCGCATGGCGCCCAGGCAGGCGCCGCACAGGCAGACCACGGTTTTAGCGCCGGAACGCTCCAGGGCCGTCCCCGCATCACGGGCGGCCCGGGTGAAAACGTCGGCGAAACCGCTCCAATAGGCGGGCAGACCGCAGCAGGACTCTTCGTCCTGCAGCACGGCGAAATCCACCTTCAAATTTTGCAGAATCCGGGCGAACAGACGCGCGGCGGCCGCCTGCCTGGGATCGTGACGGGCCGAACATCCGGCCCACAAGAGGACTTTCGCCTTGTCGCGAGGGGCCTTTTTGATGTTGAGCCCCTTGTCCCAGGGCTTTGCGGGGGAGTCAAAAGGCGTCCCCCTATCCTGGATGCTCCGGCAGGTGCGGCCAAGCTCCGGAGGCGCCAGGCCGGCCAGGGCCAGGGTTTCCTTGAGCGCCGTGTTCACCTGATGCCTTTCCGCGTCCATGATGTACTTGCAGGCCACGTCGCAATATCCGCAGGACCGGCACGAAAACACAATCTCCGCCAGCTTTTCGTCCGCAGGAATGCGCCCGTGAAGCAGGGACAGGGCCATGAATTGAAGGCCCGACCCGGACCATGCATGAAACTGATGATAATTGTTGATGGGGCAATTGTTGGAGAATTCGACCTTTTGATACACGGCCAAGGGGACCATCTTGCACAAGGAGCAGCGGAAGCATTTTTTCATTTCCGCTTCATAGGGCTTGAGTTTATCCAGGTTCACGGCGCCTCCAATTTCTGTACGTTTTATACCACTATTAGATTTTCAGTATAATTCTACGGCAAAAAAATTTCAGGCGGTAATTCCTTGCAACACATAATCAAAGGCCTTTTTCACCCGGTCCTCAAACTGGGATTTGTCCGCGCCCTGCTGGATGTAATGGGCCACCATGGCCCGGATCATATCCATGACCACTTCGGGGTCCACCTCGGGCCGGATGAATCCGTTGTCCTTGGCCTGCTGGAAAAAATCATGGGCCAGGAGGGTCAGATCCTTGACCAGGGCGTTGATTTTGACTTCCACGCCCGGATACTGGAGATAAATCTGAGGCAGAACCACAGGCTCGAAGCGGCTCATATTGGCGGTGAACCGCTCCAGGGCGGTCCGGACGGCCTGCAAGCTCTTTTGCTTGTCGGCCCAGTCGATTTCGGTCTGGAGAAAAGAGGCTGCGGACTCGGCGTTTTCCCGCACCTGGGCCATGGCCACAGCTTCCACAATTTGCTCCTTGGAGCCGATGATCTTGTACAGGGTATTTTTGGCCAGCCCGGCTTCCCGGGCGAGCATGTCCGTATTCCAGCCTCTAACGCCCCGGGTTAACAGGAGTTTTTTGGCGGAATCGAAGACTTTTTGCTGGACGTGCTGGTTGTCTACTTTCACAACGGCCTCCCTAAACGTTTTATACTAATTTGATTCATTAAGTATAAAAAGTCAAGGGGAATTTTTTAAAAAGAGCGCCGATAACGGAAAAAACTCCGCTTACAATGCCGCGTGACTCACGACGCAAGGCGAAATGACTGCGTCGCTGTAATCACAAGGATTCCAAACATCAGGTGCGCCATCATCTTCTTGGGGCCTCGGACGCGAATATGACGGCCTCCATGGTTGTCCTTGAGCAAGGAAAACACCCTCTCCTCGAAAGTCCTTGACCACAAAAGATTTGAACAGGTACAGGCGGTCCTTGGACTTGCGCCCGTTGCCGCACCACTGAAACCGGGCAAGAACGGGCACGGGATCCGGCAGTTCCATGACGGAAACGAATAGGCGCTGTTTTTCCGTCAACGGGGCCAATTTTTATGCCGCTTTTCCTCCAACGGCCGCTTCCTGGAAGGGGCTTTAAAAATGATAAAATGGCCTTGAATGAAGACATCGCTTGTTTGCCAAGAAGCATTCTTTGACAGACAATCCTCCCGGCGGTATGCTCTCATAAAATCAAGATTAGGTCGGAAATTGTTTTAATCACAGCAACTCGGCATGAAACCCGCAAAGGACGGAACCATGGCCCTCCAAATCCACTTTGACCGCATTACGGATTGTTTTCAAAAAGCCCTGGAAGACGGCAGAAACGCCCTGTACGAGCACGAAACCTACGCTCTTTTGAAAAACTCCGGCGCCGAAACCCCGCCCATGACCCGCCTGATCCCCAAGGGAGACGTCCCATCCCAGGCGGACCTGGACGCAATTCCCGGGGAAAAGATCGTCCTGAAAATCGTTTCGCCGACCATTTTTCATAAAACGGACGTTGGCGGAGTCAAGGTGCTGGAAAAGGACCTGAACAAAACCCGGTCCGCGTGCCGGAGAATGCTGGACGAGGTCCCGGCCAAATACGCCGACTGGATCGGAAAAAATCCCCAGTTCGCCCCCGAGGCTCATCAGGGCCTTATGGGCGAAGATCTGGCCCGGGCCGCATCCGCGGACATTGTGGGCGTCTTGTTATGCCAGTTTATGCCGCCCGACTCCCAGGCCTTCGGCAATGAATTGCTGGTGAGCATCCGGCGCACCCAGGAGTTCGGCATGGTCATCACCGCCGGGCTTGGGGGCACGGACACCGAGATCTACGCCCAGCGATTCCGAAAAGGCCAGGCTGTGGTTTCGGCTTCCACGGAGATGGCCGGCGGCGAGTCCTTTTTCAATTTGTTCAGGCAGACCATCGCGTATAAAAAGCTGGCCGGGGTCTCCCGGGGGCAGGAGAGAATCGTTTCGGACGGCCAGTTGATCGAGTGCTTTTCCTCGTTCATCCTCATGGGGAACCATTACTCTCCCAACAACCCGGACGCGCCCTTTGTCATCGAGGAGTTGGAAGTCAACCCCTTCGCCTTTACCGATTATCTCATGACGCCCTTGGACGGCATCTGCCGGTTTTCCCTGCCGGAAAACAGCCTGCCCGTTCCCCGGCCCGTAGGCAAAATCCACAACCTGCTGCATCCCAAAAATATTGCGATCATCGGCGTTTCCTCCACGGGAGAGAATTTCGGGCGAATCATCCTGAGGAACATCATTGCCGGCGGATTCAACAAAGACGACATCGTGATCGTAAAACCGAACTGCGGCGTCATTGACGGCGTTAAATGCGTCCCCACGCTGGAGGCTATGGAGCAAAAGGCGAATTTATTCATCATGGCCGTGGGGGCCGACCAGGTCCCGGACCTGATCGAACGTATTATCGAGTTTGATTGCGCCCAAAGCGTCATGCTCATCCCCGGCGGCCTGGGGGAAAAGCAGGGCAGCGAACAACGCGCCCAAGAGGTCGGCGAAAAAATCAACACAGCCCACATGCAAGGGGACGGCGGCCCGGTTTTTCTGGGCGGCAATTGCATGGGACTGGTTTCCTATCCCGGAACCTGCGACACCTTTTTCATCCCCCGTGAAAAGCTGGAAAAACCAAAATCCCCGCCCCTGAGAAACGCGGCCCTCATCAGCCAGAGCGGCGCCTTTATCATCACCCGGCTCAGCAAACAGCCTCTGCTGGAGCCCGCCTACATGGTTTCCATCGGCAATCAGAACGACCTCACCGCCGGCGACATGGTCAGGTACATGAAGGACCTGGAGCACGTCCGGGTGATCGCCGTATACATGGAAGGCTTCAATGAACTGGACGGCCTGGCCTTGTGCCGGGCGGTCAGGGAAGCGGTGCAGCAGGGCAAGGACGTGCTTTTTTACAAGGCCGGCAGAACGCCGGAAGGCAAAATCGCCACCTCGGGCCATACCGCGTCCGTGGCCGGCGATTATATGGTTTGCGAGTCCTGCGTGCATCAGGCCGGGGCCATGGTGGCGGACAACTTCTCCCAGTTTGAAAATCTGTACAAGCTGGCCGTGCTCCTGTGCGACAAAAAGGTCTATGGAAACAGGCTGGCCGCGGTGAGCGGCGCGGGCTTCGAGGCCGTGGGCATGGCCGACAGCATCCAGGGAGACGACTACGCCATGAAAATGGCCGCGTTTGAGGATTCCACAATCCAAAGCCTGGAAAAGCTCATCAAGGACAACGGCCTGGACGCCCTGGTGGACGTGAAAAACCCCATGGACATCAACCCGGCCGCAAACGATCGACTGCACGCGGAGACGGCCCGGATTCTTGCGGAAGACAATAACGTGGACGGCGTGGTTGTGGGCCTGGATCCCCTGTCGCCAGCCATGCAAACCCT
This sequence comes from Desulfatibacillum aliphaticivorans DSM 15576, assembly GCF_000429905.1. Taxonomy (NCBI): domain Bacteria; kingdom Pseudomonadati; phylum Thermodesulfobacteriota; class Desulfobacteria; order Desulfobacterales; family Desulfatibacillaceae; genus Desulfatibacillum; species Desulfatibacillum aliphaticivorans. The sequence continues at coordinate 148,725 of NZ_KE386982.1, forward strand.
GCCCGCCGGACTGCGGGAAGGGGAGTCCCTGGCCTCGCCCGAGGGTGTTGCTACGCTATTGTCCGAGGCGGCGAAAAGCCTGGAAAAGCCGGTGCTGGGCGTGATCGACGGGGGCGGCCTGTTCGACCCCATGGCCCAAAAGCTGGAGGAAAACGGCGTACCCGTGTTCCGCTCCGCCGACGCCGCCGTGGCCGCCCTGGCCAAGTACATGAACTATCGCCTGCGAGTGGATAAGCTCAAGAGTTAAAAAGTCACGGAGTCTTCGAACAGCAGCCGGAAGCCGGGCAAAAGATGCATGGCCGTGTGCTGGTTTTTGGGCATGACCCCGAAGGCTGAGGCCAGCCTGCGGGGATTCATGTAAAACTTCTGGTAGGCGAACTTGTTGGCCTTGTGCAACTCCTCGTCCGTGGCGGCCGACAGGTTGACGGGCATGTGGAAGTAATCCTTAAACCGGATGTCCATGGCGTCGGTCCCGGCCATGCGGGCGACCTCGGTGCCGGGGAAGGGGTTCAGGTACATGAACAAGGCGAAGTGCAGCCGCGACCGTGCCGCATAATCGGCGGTCATGAGCATTTCGTCATAGGTTTCCGTGGGAAAGCCCATCATAAAAAAGCCCATGGAAATAATTCCCCGGTCTGCGGCCATGGCAATGGATTGGCGCATTTTGTCCAGGTCCGCATTTTTCCTGACCAGCTTTTGCATCCGGGGGCTGGCGACCTCGGGAGCGAAGGACACCCGAAACACCCCAACCTCCTTAAACAAGTCCCACAATTCCTCGTCCATCACGTCCCCGCGAACGCCGTTTGGCAGAGAGAAATCCAGGTTCAGGCGGTTGTCCAAGATGCTTTCGCAAATGGCGGCGGCCCTGGTTTTGGACAGGTTAAAGCAGTCGTCCAGAATTTCGATTTCCCGCACGCCGTACCGGTCCTTGAGCATGGCGATTTCAGCGGTCACGGCCTCCGGGCTTCTGGCCCGGAATTGCTTGCCGAACACGTTGTGGCAAAAGATGCAGTGATACGGGCAGCCCCGGGATGTGAATACGGACAGGCTTTTACGGTGTTTGATAAACCGGTTTTGGGTGTGCTTGCCCAGGCGGGAAAAATAATTCTCCGGGCCTATCAGGTCCCAGGCCGGGTTCAGCGCGTCCACGTTTTCAATCATGGCTCTGGGGCCGTTATACACGGGGCCGTCCGGAGTTTTAAAGGCAAGCCCGGGAATGGCGTCAAGGGCGCCGCCTCCGTCCAGGGCGTTCATTAAATCAACCAGGGTTTCCTCGCCCTCGCCGATCACCGCGTAATCCAGGTCGGGATCATCCAGCACGGCCTTGCCGCAGGCCGAGGCGTGGGGGCCTCCCAATATCACCGGAACGCCGGGCAGGACCGACTTGACGACTGCCGCGCTACGAGAGGCGTCCGGGCTGTCCAGGGTCAGGGCGGAAATCCCGACGACGTCCGGATTGAATCTCCTGACCTCGGCCGCAAGCCGTTTGTCGGAAAGCCGCCAGCGCCGGGCGTCCAGAATTTTCACCTCATCGCCCCTGGAAGTGCGCAGGGCTTCCGCCAGGTATCCCAGGCCGATGGGCGCCGGCCAGACTTTCATGATGCTGTTGGGGCGTAAAAGCAGTACTTTCAAGGATATCCTCGGGCGCCGTTTCCGGCGTTTCGGTTTTATTGCTCCCGGTACTCAACCCCGGGCGGGGGCGTTAAATAAGGCTCGTTCCACTCTAAAGAAACCATGGAGAAAGGCCCTTTCAGGCCGTCCGCCGCCAGGTCGTCCTCAATTAGGCGGGCGCTTCCTTTGACAACCAAAGGCAAATGATAGCTGTACTTTTTCCGCCGCAGCTTGCCGTTTCGGTCTTTAAAAGTCGCCCACATCGTCTGGGACCGGCAGGTTTTGGGGTTGAGCCAAAAGCACGGCGTGACGGGCTCCTGTTTGAGCATGGCGTCAAAGAGGCTGGGCGTCAGCCCTATCACTTCCAGCCTTCCGTTTTCAATTACGGGCAGAATAATCAGCCTGTTGGCCGTGCAGATGTCCGGGTGCATGGCGTATATGGCGTCGCCGTCGTCAAACTCGGCCAGCAGGTCAAATCCCTGGGGCGTCATGTTTTTCCGGCTAAAACGTTCCTTGTACTTTCCGTAAAGCAGGCTTTCGTGAACCACCAGCAGACGCACGCCCTGGGCGTACAGGTATTCCTGGGCCTCCAAAGAGGGCAGCCGCCTCGTCTCCGGCAGGATAAAATCCTGGGGCAAAAAGCTGGTGTGGCTGTTGGCTGAAGTCTGCCGCACCCATAGATGCCTATATAGGCCCACGTTGCTTTCCACGTACAGCCTGGCCGGAGGGACGCCTTCGTCGTACTGGTACAGCCTTTCCTTGGACGGAATGTGGAGGATGGATTCCTCCGGGCTGGTTAACGGGTTGTTTTCAGCCAGCCAAAAATCGCTTTGACTCGGCCCGAACAAGGCGCCGAAATTGTACATGGGTCTTGGTATGGAAAGGTTTTCCACGGTAATTACGGCAATGACAACCGCTAGTAATATGGCGGCCGCCGCCTTTCCTTTGGCCTTGAGGATGCGCTGTTCAAATCCGGCGAAAGCCCCCGCGCTAAGCAAAGCCAGGGCGAATGTGTAAAACACCACCAGCCGGGTGGGGTTTCGGATGATGCTTGCCAAGGGCAGGATTTCTGAAAGATGCCGCAAGACCAACGCTTCGCTCATCTCCCACCGGAAAAACTGCAGGGGCTTCCAACCCGTGCTCGCCAGGACGGCGAAGGCCAGAACGCCCGTCAGGAACCAGGGCGAAATCCGTTCCCTGGGCATGCGCCCGGCGCCGGTCAGCACTAAATACCAGACCAGAACGCCGGGAAACAAAGCCGCGTGGGGAAAGTCGGGAAATCCAGCGGTTTCGTAATCCTGTGCCAGCCAGGCCCCGTAGAACAGATTCTCTTTGGCCGCGTTAAACCATTCCGACGGAGAATAGGCGAAGGTGTATGAAAACAGGCTTTCGCTGGAGCCCGTCATCTGATCCAGGCGATACTGCACCATGGTTTGCAAATAGGGCAGGGCAAGGGGCAGGATAAGCAAGACGCCCATGAATCCTGCGCCCGCAATGGCCGGGATATGCTCTTTGGTGAAAAAGGCCTTGCGCCGCCAAATCACGATGGCCGCCATCAAATATACGGCGAACAGGCAGTGATAAAAATACATGTAAAACTGGAGCGCCAGCAGGCCCACGGCGATGTACAAATGCCGGGATTTGTCCTCGTGGATGTATTTGAACAAAAACAGGACGATCCACGGGACGATGACCATGTTCATGTCGATGAAGTCCACGGTGCGGCACTGGGTCGCGGCCGTGAACGAAAACACGACCCCGGCGACGACTCCGGCCGGCGTGCTTTGCATCAGATACTGCGCCAGAAAGAACATGGAAAAGGCCGAGCCAATGAGCATGAACAGCATGGCGCCGTTGATTGCAAAGTGCAGGTTTTGGGTGGGCAGAAAAAACAGGCCGAAAATCTGGGACAGGCCGAAGGGGATGCCCAAGAACAAAAAGGGCGATTCCAGCGGCGCCGTGAGGCCGGGATCAAAGGCTTTGTGCAGACTGAACGGATGCTCTTGCAAGAATAAAATCGCCTGCTCAGCCATGAACCCGCCCGTGGGAATGGTGTTGAAAGAGCCCGGGGTGACCTCGCCCATGTGCAGAGCCATGGGCCAGGTGTGCAGCACGGCCAGGGCGGCGTACAACGCCAGAACCAGGCTGTAGGTTGTGAGCTTTTTCAAGGATCCCCTCCCGGGATTCCGAATTTGCGCCAGGGTTGCCTTTACATTTAGGCGGCCCCGGAGGAAGATGGACAAGGCCTTAGCAAGTGGGCTGATTATGCTGGAAAAGCGCGGATATGGCAAGGGGGGAATCTGGGCCGGGCCGCTCCGGCGCTTGGGCCGAAAGCCGGCGCCGGGGGATGGACTTTGGCCCCGCCTACTTTTTGGGAAGCGTGATCTGCCTTTTTTCAGGATCTTCCTGCTGGCGATAGAATATGGCCATATGCCCTATCATCCCCACCATTTCGCACTTGGCGCCCTTTTCAATGGCTTCTGAGATTTCGGTCTTCAAGGCCTTTTCCTTGTAATCCCCAAACTTGACCTTGATCAGTTCGTGGAGGTCCAGAGCCTCGTCCACCGAAGCGATCAAGCCGTCCGTAAGCCCTTTTTGGCCTACAATCACCACCGGCTTCATGCCATGGGCCAGGCCCCGCAAATATTTTCTTTCAAAACCCTTCAGTTCCATTATCGTCTCCCTTTGCTTTTATAAGGCAGCGCATGAATTCACCGGCGGCGGCTTATTCACCCGCCGCATTCATGGTTTGTTTTAACGCATTTTTCAATCTCAGGTCCATCTCAATCGCAGCCAAAAGGCCATCGTCTTCTTCCAAAGTTGGAGACAAGGCCCCCGGAGCGAGCCACATCTCCTTACACGAAAACCCATAAAAGGCAAGAAGCATTGGAAAGGTGGCAGGTCTATTCCGGGATTCGCCCGCCGTTTTTCCCTCTCCGGTTGGTGGCGCCCTTTTTGCTTAAGCAAAAGCAGGCTTTTCCATACAACGCCCCATCAAAGCGGGCCTCATATCCGGCCCAGAAGGAGCTTTTGACTGTCACAAGACATGATCAGGCTTGTACAAGCCGTTTACTTCCGCCTTTAAATAGGGGGTTGCGGCTCTTAAGGATTTGATGTTGTCAGATTTTTGGCGGAACGCCAATGTTATGAACATGCATCTGCGCGTAAAAGCGTCTTGGCAAGAAAAATCACTGGCTGCGGGAGGAGAAGATATGGGTTCGATAATATCACTGGTGAAAGACATGACCATTCGGTCCAAAATGATCATCAGCTTTTTGGTCATGATTGCATTCATGGTCATTATCGGAATGGTCGGTTTTTCAAGCATGAAAGTCATCCGCAGCCATATGCAGGACATTTTTAACGTCCGCATGCCGGGGATCGACTTTCTCATCGAGGCGGACCGGGATCTCCAGCAATTGCTTGTGGCCGAGCGCTCCATGATCTTTGCGGATGTAGGCTCCGAGGAATACAAAGCCTTCATGGGAGACTATGAGGAGAATTTCCAGCAATCCGCCGCCCGGTGGGGCAAATACAAGGCCCTGGCGTTCACACCGGAAGAAAAAGCGATCCTCCCCAAATTTGATGCAGCCCGCAAAAAGTGGGAAGACATCAGCAGAAAAGTTTGGGAGGTGCGCGGCGATGGAAGCCCGGAAGGCAGGAAAGCGGCTATCGCCCTCTCCCAGGGCGAGGCCTCCGCCGCTTTTGAAGGCATGCGGGATTACATCAACGAGCTTACGGAAATCAACCTGGGCCTGGCCAAAGCAGCGGACAAGGCCGCCACGGAATCGTTTTCCGGCGCCGTCACCACGCTCCTGGTGATTACCAGCCTGGGTTTTCTGGCCGGCTTGTTTTTCGCCTTTGTGTCCATACGCAGCGTATCCAAGCCTTTAAGCCAGGTCATAGCCTTTGCCGAGGATCTGCGGCAGGGGGATATTTCCGTATCCCTTCCTGAGGGCAAAGACGAAATCGGCGTTATGAGCCAGGCCTTAAACCGGGTCGTGGATGAACTCAAGCGAAAAACCGACATCGCCACGGCCATTTCCTCCGGAGACTTGCGCCAGGAAGTCAATATCAGTTCTGAAAAGGATGCATTCGGCAAGGCGCTTCAAAATATGGTGTGGCGTTTGAACGACGTGGTCCAAAAGCTGCACAACGCCGCTAATCAGGTGGACGGGGGATCCCAGCAGGTTTCCGAGTCCAGCCAGACCCTTTCCCAGGGCGCCACGGAGCAGGCCTCCTCCCTGGAGGAAATCACCTCCTCCATGACGGAAATCGGCGCCCAGACCAGGACTAATGCGGAAAACGCCGGCCAGGCCAGCAATTTGGCCCATGACGCCAAAAATGCTGCAGAAAAAGGCGTCAACAGGATGATGGAGATGACTCAGTCCATGTCCACCATCAGCGAGTCCAGCCAGGAGATCGCCAAAATTATCAAGGTGATCGACGACATAGCCTTTCAGACCAACCTCCTGGCCTTGAACGCCGCCGTAGAATCCGCACGCGCGGGCGTGCACGGCAAGGGCTTCGCCGTGGTGGCCCAGGAAGTGCGCACCCTGGCGGCCCGCAGCGCAAAGGCCGCCCAAGGCATTACGGAGCTTATTGAGAGCGCGGTCAACAATGTCAAGGAAGGCTCCGAGATCGCCGAAAACACCTCCGCGGCCCTGGATGAAATTCAAGGCAAAATCACCAAGGCCTCCGATCTGGTGGCGGAAATCGCCGCAGCCAGCAACGAGCAGTCCAAGGGCATTTCCCAGATTAACGAAGGGCTTTCCCAGATTGACAGCGTCACCCAGCAAAACGCCGCCAATGCCGAGGAAACCTCCGCTTCTTCCGAAGAACTCTCGGCTCAGGCCGCCTCACTGCGCAAGGCCTTGACCTTCTTCAAGATCAAAGGGGATTCCGGCGTGGGCTTCGCCTCGCCAGGTTACGATGCAGCGCCCCGGAGCGCGCAATTGGGCTATCAGGGCTATTCCAAGCCGGCGCCTAAAAAGAAGCCCGCTCCCGTCGATTCCGGGTGGGGCGCCCCCGGAGACGCCCCCATGGAGGTGGATCCCGGACAGGTCATCGCTCTGGACGACGACGATTTTGGAAAGTATTAACGCCAAATAATAAAATTAGTGTGTGCGCCAATATCAAAAACGCGGTCAACATTTTCCTGGCCCTGCTTTTGGTGTATTGCGCGGTGGATCTTTCCGGGCTGATTTTTTAAAGGAAAGCAGAACGAGTCCTGGATTCGTCCCTTTATGGCAAAAGATGTGCGCGAGGGGGAGCCTGTGGGTTAGGCTCCCCCCTTTGCGTTACCCGGGACCAAGGAGGATTAGGGTAGGTGGAACTTTTTTATTTGAGTGGATAAAATACCCTGCGGCTTGGCTTATACCTTGAAACGCCCCACAGCTTGCCGCAAGGATGTTTATTCAGGCCAATCCTTCAGAACCTTGCCGGTTTTGTCGGATACGGTGATGGTGACAATGTGACCGCCGTCCAGGCGGTGGGTGGCGCAGGACACTCATGGATCGTACGCTCGCACCGCCATTTCTATCCGGTTTAAAATCCCTTCCGTGACAACGCCGTCCTTAATGAGGTCTTTGGCCGCCCGATGGACGGACAGGTTGATGGGCCCCAGGTTGTGGGTGGTGCCCACAATGAGGTTGGCGCTGGTTATCAGACCGTTTTCGTCTGTGGAGTAATCATGGATCAACGTCCCGCGGGGAGCTTCCACGCAGCCCACGCCGCGTCCCGCCCCCGGCTCCACATGGGCGCGTACGTCGGGGTTTGTTATCTCCTTGTCCTCAAGGATTTCCACGGCGCGTTCGCAGGCGTACACTTCTTCAATCAGGCGGGCGTAGTGGTACAGCAGGGTGGCCTGGGCCGGCCGTCCGAATGCGGCCCGGAACTCCTCCAATTCCGCCTGAGCCCTGGGCGTGGCCATTTTGTCCGCCACGTTAATGCGGGCCAGGGTGTTGGCCCGGTATATGCCCTTGGGATTGTCCGGGTCCAGGGAGAATCCTTCGTTCCACCGGCGGGCGTAGGGGAATTTGCCGTAGGAGAACGGGACCACTTTTTCCGCCAGATAGTCCGTGTAGTCGGCCGCGTCGAATTCTTCGAACTCCCCGCTGGGCTGCATAAGACGCAGGCGCCCGTCATAGAGATTGAGCGCGCCTTCCTTGTCCACCGTGCCCAAAAAGCCGGTGGTGATGGTTCCCAGCTCTTTGATGACGTCCAGGTATTGGGGAAAAATTTCGTTTTTGGCCAGGTCCATGGTGAACAGGGCGAAATCCATGATCTCCCTGGTCTGGGCCAGCATGTCCACCCGGTCCTCTTCGGTCAATGGCTTGCAAAAGCCGCCGGGAACCCCGGCAACCGGGTGGATGGTTTTTTTGGAGAACCGGTCCAGGATCATCTTGGCTTTCTGACGCATGCGCACGGCCTGGGTTGCCAGCTCCGGGTTGGATTTTACGATGCCGATGACGTTCCGGACCGAATAATCTGCGTCCGGGCCCATGACAAAATCCGGCGCCGCCAGAAAAAAGAAATGAAGCAGTTTGTCTTCTGCATGGGCCAGGGTCTGCATGAGTTCGCGAAGGCGGGAACCCGTGGGCGTGGGCGTGGCGCCGAAGCACCCTTCCACGGCCTTTGTGGAAGCCAGGTGGTGCATCCAGGGGCATATCCCGCAGATGCGGCTTACTATCCGCGGCAGCTCCTCGGCGGGCTTGCCTTCCACGAATTTTTCAAACCCCCGGAGTGACATGAAGTTCACCCGGGCGTCGCTCACGTTCCCGTTGTCATCCAGTTCTATGCCGATGGATGCATGCCCTTCAATACGGGTGATGGGCTGTACAGTAATGTTCCGGGACATATTTCAAGACTCCTTTGGCCGCGCCGGACGCAGGCGGCCGTGAGCGCCGGAAAATCGCAGCATGGAAGCGCTTTCCGGCAAGGTGGTTACATCGATTCCATTGGATGCCAGGGCGTTGAGCATGTCCAGACGCTGGTTGCCGTCCGGACGAACCGGGCCGTAACATCCCCGGCACGGGACTCGGGCGGAAATGCAGCGGGGCAGTATTCCGTCGCCGCCGCAGCCGGCCCTTGTAACGGGCCCCATGCACAAAAAACCCTGTTCGAGCAGGCAGCGCATCTGATCCAGGGGCTCGTCAGGCGCTCCGTATTCGGGAGCTTCCAGAAATCGCTTGAGCTTTTTGGCCAGATCTCCCTTGCCCTCCCGTTTCGTGGGGCAGGTGTCGCACACGCTTTTTTCCGGCAGGACGGGAGCCTCGCCTTTGACCAGGGCGACCAGGGCCGAAAATATGTGATCCGGATGGGGAGGGCACCCCGGGACCAGGAGGTCCACCTTGATGTGCTGGTCCACGGCGTCGCACGATTCCAGCAGGGCGGGCAAGCCCTGGTTGGGTACGCAATCCGCCGGATCCGTGGTTTCCGTGTGGTAATAACGTTCGAAAATTTGTTCCGGGGTGTATGAATTGGCGAGCGAGGGGATGCCCCCGTGGGTGGCGCAGGTTCCCAGTGCGATAATAAACCCGCAACGCTCGCGCATGACCTTGGCGACCTCCAGGTGCTCCTCGTTTCTAATTCCGCCGCTGATGATGCCTACGTCCGCTTGGGGGATGTCCAGGTGCTTTCCATCCCCGAGCTGGCCGAAATACTTGCTGTCCATCAAGGCCGGAATGTGGACGAAATCAGCGACCGCCAAGATATCCAAAAGCCGTTCTCCCATGTCCAGAACCGATATTTCGCATCCCGAACACGAGTTTAGCCATTCACTGGCGACTTTTACCGGCATGTTAAATCCTTCCCTTTTGTGCGGCGCACGCCGCGGTTCATATTACATGGCGACTTTGACATTGACGCCGCCCAGTTTTTTTCTTTCTTCAATAGCCTTCTTCCGTTTTTTGACGGACTTTTGATGCACGGTCTCCAGCGCATCGCTGGCGTAACCGGGCTTTTCATCCCGGTTAAAGGATGCAATGGCGCCCGCTTCCATGGCGTCGGCCAGGGCGGCGCGCCCGTTGGGCGTGCGGCTTATGACCGTGGTCCAGCCTTCCTCCGCGCCCACACCGCCAAAGGAGATGTCTGCAAATTCGGCGGAATAATCCGGGCAGTATCGGCAGGCGTAGCGGCGAATGGGGTCCAGGGCGTCCACATCCAATTGTCTGACTTCCCCGGAGGTGAGATGGATTTGGAATTTTTCCTTGATGTTGATCCGCTTTACATCGTTCCAGTCAAATCCCCCCAGGTCAGCCAAAAACTTCTGTTCCTTTTCCGTAAACACAAAGTTTCCCGAACAAAACAACCCCAGGCAAAGCCGGATGCTGTTCGAAGGGATCAGCCCCATGGTCTGCATGCGCCTTACGGACTGAATCTGGCACGGAGTGCCCACCAGGGCCACCCGCTCAAATCCCTTTTTTATGAGGGGATCAAAGGCTTGAATGCTGGAATAGGTCTTATAATGATCGGAAAGGCTTTTGGGCCCATGGGAGGTGTCAAAATAAAAACCCGCAGCGTCCAAAATATCTTCTTTGCTCGACGCCAGGAATGGACGCCGTGCAAAGGGGCCCACCTGCCTGGCCACGATGGCCGCGTCAATGCGGCCGCGGTCGAACAGGTGCATGAGCAACGCGGTGATCACGCCGCCGTCCGTTGCTCTTTCTCGAGTTTGTTCGGAACTGGCCCGGGCCACGGTCGTTTCTATGACGCGGCCCATGGGCTCGCTCCATGCGGATCTTCTTTTGGTTTCTTCGTCCAGCTCATCGATTTCCGGGCAAATGGCGTGGCACAGCCCGCATTCGATGCATTTTTCAATATTGCTGTAATAGGGCTTGCCGTCGGAATCCAGGTCCAGCGCCCCGTAGTTCAAGGCGTTGCAAAAAGTCACGCAACCCCCGCAACGGTGGCATAAACCAGGCTTCTGGACTTCCTGGATGAGATCAAAAAAGGTTTTCATAAAAGCGCTCCTGCGTTGGAAGAGTGCATGTTTGGCGATGCTTGTAAAAACAGCGCCCATGCCGCCCGGGCGCGTCCCGGGGCGGCGTTAATCAGTTCTTGCGCAACGGGCGTTTGAGGCGCCCGGGCGGATCATCCCGAGGCCTTGTACCGCCTGAGCGGGTTGGGGCCCAGGTCCTTTATCTTGTCCGTAAACCGGGTCACCACTTCGGCAAATCGGGGCGCTTCCGCGGAGGACACCCATTCCAGGGCGAAGCGTTCCGGCTCTATGTCCATGTCTTCCAGGACGATGCGAATCGCCTGGGCTCTTGACGCTGCGATGTGATTACCTTCCAGGTAATGGCATTCTCCCAGGTGTCACCCCATCACAAGGACGCCGTCCGCCCCTTGCAGCAACGCGTCGGAAACCATGTCCGGGGAAACCATGCCCGAGCACATCACCCGGATGGCGCGCATGTTCGCCGGATATTGCAGGCGGGACACCCCTGCAAGGTCCCCGCCGGCGTAAGCGCACCAGTTGCATAAAAAGCCGATAATAAAGGGTTCAAATTCCTGTTTCATGCATTATCTCCTGTTTCAGAGTAATTTTTTTCAGTTTGGGACGGACGCATCAGGCCCGGCCCTCGGACAGGCTTTCCAGGGCGCTGGCCACCTGGGCTTTGATCTGATCCTTGGTGAACCCATGCACCCGAACTCCGTCTTTGGGGCAGGTGGCGGCGCAAACGCCGCAGCCCTTGCACAGGGCCGGGTCAACCTGGATCATGCGATGCATCCGGCCGTCCTCCCCCGTGCTTTCCTGCAAGCGGATGGCCCGGTAGGGACACACGTCCACGCACAGGGCGCAACCGTCGCAATGCTCGGTGACATAGGATTTGATGGCGTCCAGAAGCATTTCCTTGCGGGAAAGGACAACCGCCGCCCGGGCCGCCGCGGCCTGGGCCTGTGAGATGGCCTCGTCCATGGGCTTGGGATAGTTGCACAACCCGGCTACAAAAAGGCCGTCCACGCTCATATCCACGGGACGCAGTTTGGGGTGGGCCTCGTTGAGGAAACCGTCCGCATTGGCGCCGCATTTGTACAGCTCCACAAGCTCTTCATTGCCATGGGGCTCTACAGCCGCGGCCAGGACCAGGTAATCGGCCTCAAGCTCCAGGGTGAAACGGCTGATGGGGTCCAGGCCGCGAACCATGACGCCCTCCGGCGTGGTCCTTACCTGGGGTTTGTCATCGGGGCTGTACCGGACGAAAAGCACTCCCAATTCCCTGGCCTTTCTGTACAACTCCTCCCTCAACCCGTAAGTGCGGATGTCCCGATAGAAAACCACCACCTGCATGGCCCTGTTCAGGGTCTTGAGCTTGATGGCTGCTTTCATCGTATGGGTGCAGCAGATGCGGCTGCAGTAAGGCCGCCGGGAATCCCGCGATCCCACGCACTGGATAAAGGCGACCGTATCCGCCTTTTGCACGGTGGAAACCTCTTCCTGCATCAGCTTGTCAAAGGAAAGGTGGGTGTGAATGCGGGGATCCGACCCAAAACCGTATTCATCCGGGATCGATTCTTTGGCGCCCGTGGCGATGACGGCGGCGCCGTAGGTGACGGCCCGGGTTTCGCCGTTGGATTCAAACTTGGAGACGAAATTGCCCACCGAACCCACCGCCGTTTTCAAGCGGGCGTTGGTGTGCACCCTAATGTCCGGATGCCCCTCCACCTTTTTGATCATGTCTTTCAGCATGGGGGGGACGGAATCGCCGAAGTCCGTGGCCGATACATGGCGGGCGTTTCCGCCCAGCCGGTCCTCGCGTTCCAGAAGAGCCACGGGAAAACCCTGCTCAGCCAGGGACAACGCGGAGGTCATGCCGGCCACGCCGCCGCCGATCACCAGGGCCTTTTGGTTCACATCCACTTTCAGGCGAGTGAGCGCCTTGTTGCGCACCGCCTTGGCGACAGCCATGCGCACCTGATCCTTGGCTTTTTCCGTGGCTTTTTCCGGCTCTTTCTGGTGCACCCAGGAGTTCTGGTTGCGGATATTGGCCATTTCCACCAGGTAGGCGTTGAGCCCGGCTTCCTTCAGGGTTTCCTGGAAAAGGGGTTCATGGGTGCGGGGGGTGCAGGCGGCCACCACGATGCGGTTGAGGTTCATCTCTTCGGCTTTCTGCCGGATGAGCTCCTGGGTGTCGGCGGAGCAGGTGAACAGGTTGTTCTCCACAAACGCCACATGGTCGAGGCCTTTTGCGTATTCCACTACGGCGTTCACATCGATGACGCCGGCGATGTTGATGCCGCAGGAGCATACAAAGACGCCCACTCGCGGCTCTTCATCGGCCACGTCCCTTTCGTCGGGGTAGGTTTTTTCCACAGCCAGGGCGCCCTTGGCTTCCGACAACATGCGGGCCGCCTCGTTGGCCGCTGCTGAAGCCTCCGTGACGGCATGGGGGATGGCCTTGGGAGCGTGCAAAGCGCCGGCCACGAAAACGCCGTCATTCACCCGAACCGGGTTGGAGGCGGCGGTTTTGGCGAACCCGTAGGAATCCAGGCTGAAATCGAAAATGTCGGCCAGCGCTTTGTTATCCTGCGAAGCCTCCATGCCCACGGAAAGCACGGCCAGATCAAAGTCCTCCTCCAGCTGCCGGCCGTCTTCGGTGGTATACCGCATGCGCACGCCCGATCCGCCGCGCAAAGGGTCGATGGTGTGGGGCCTGGCCCTGATAAAGCGGACGCCCTTGGCTTTGGCGTCCTCGTAATAGCGCTCGAACTCCTTGCCGTGGCTCCGGAGGTCCATGAAGAAAATGGTTTGGGAAAGCTCGTCCCCTTCGGTGTGCTCGGCGGTCACCAGGGCCTGTTTGACCGCATACATGCAGCACACGCTGGAGCAATACCCGTTGCTGCAACGGTTGGTGTTGCGCGAGCCCACGCATTGGAGCCAGGCTATCCGTTTGGGCTCCCGATTGTCAGAAGGCCGCATGAGATGCCCCATGCAAGGGCCGCTGGCGGACAGCAGGCGTTCGTACTCCAGGCTGGTGACCACGTCCGCAATGGAGTCGTAGCCGTAATAGTCCTCTCCCGAAGGGTCGTAAGGCTGATATCCCGGCGCCAGCACAACGGCGCCCACCTTTAATTCCACGATTTCGGCCTTGTCTTCGAAATTGATGGCGCCGGTGGGACAGAATTTTTCGCAGGCCCGGCATTTTCCCCGCGTGAGGTAGATGCAGGCGTTGGGGTCTATGGCGTATTTCAGGGGGACGGATTGGCCGTATTTGATGTATATGGCCTTGCGGTTGTTCACGCCTTCATTGAATTCATCCGCCACGGGGCGCGGGCATTTTTCCGCGCACAGGCCGCAGGCGATGCATTTGTCCATATCCACATAGCGCGGGCTGCGCTGCACCTTGACTGTGTAATTTCCAGCATTTCCGGCGACGGATAGGACCTGGGACAAGGTCATGAGATCTACGTTTAAGTGCCGACCGCACTCAACCAATTTAGGCGAGATAATTCACATGGCGCAGTCGTTGGTGGGAAAGGTTTTGTCCAGCTGGGCCATCCGGCCTCCGATGCCCGCGGATTTTTCCACCAGATGAACCCGATACCCCGAGTCAGCCAGGTCCAGCGTGGCCTGGATCCCGGCGATGCCGCCCCCGACCACGAGGACCGAACCTGTGGGAGTTGTTTTTTCCATACCCCTAGCCTTCCCCTGCCCGGAAGGAGCAGGCAAATTCCTGTTCATGGTCAATACAGCCTGGTTCAAGAAGCTTTCAACCGCCTCTTCCGGAAGGTTTTTCCCGGATAGAAAGGCGCGCATGGCCTCCTCTTCTATGAGATATTTCTTGCCCACGCCCGGTTGAGCCGGCAAAGCCCGGCTCCTGATCCAGTTGGTCACCGTGTTCCGGTGCACTCCCAGGATTCCGGCAAGATCTCCTACACGAAACGTGATCATTCCTCTTCCATCTCCTTTGATTGGGTTTTGGGATCGTGAATTAACTTAAGCAAAAAACGTACCATGCGGCCCACCGCCGCCTCCACGGCCGGACTCATGCCCGGCGCCATGCGATCCGGTATGCCGCAGGTCTGCGCTACGAACACCCGAACCTCCTTTCCGGTTTTGTCGGCGAACTCGGCCAAAAGATTCATGGTGGGAAACTGGTGCATGGAAAAATCGCTGAGTTTCTCGTGGGCCAGGCCTTCCACGCCGATCTCCCGGATGCGGCCCGGTTCGCATCCGGGCTCGTGATGGGCGTCCACCACAATCACCCGGTCCGGAGCCTCTGGGGAGACGCAGATGTCAAAAAGGATTTCCCGGACCGAAGTGCCGGCGTCCAGGACCACGCATCCTTCCGGCAGGGAGGAGGCGTTTTCCAGGGCTTCTATGACGGCAGGTCCGAACCCGTCATCTCCGAACAGGGGGTTGCCGCAACCCAGGACCAGGGTTTTTGCGGAGAGAATGTCTGCGTATTGCATGGTTTGGATTTCCCGGCTTTGTGCCAATTGTGCAAAGTTGTCTTGAGGCTGTGCAAATTGGAAAGCATAAATTATGCCATGTTGGCACAATTTCGCCCGCGCCTACTCCCATGCAGCCGGGCGGCTGCCCGGGCGTTTCGCCCCGGCAAATAAAAAATGGGCGCTTTCGCCCCGGCAAATAAAAAATGGGCGCTTTCGCCCCATCATACTAAAGGTATTTTTTATAACTATTTAAAAAATAAATTAAAAATTGATTTGTGATAGAAAATGTCATTGTGGGGCGTTTCGCCCCGCGCCCAATTCCCCAAAGCCCCCTGAACGAACCCACCGGGCGCATCCTTGGAGACGGGCCGCTCATGATGAAGTAAAAACGCGGCAGCCCCGCCGGTAAGAATTCCATGCATTGGCCGGGGGATTCTTCCGCCGAAATCGCAAAGGGGCCGAACAAGACCATGGGCAGCCCCGGCAGGGCAGTATCCTGCCGGGGTGCGCGAGCACACGTAGATCAACCTATGCGGCGACTGAAATCAAAGGCCTTTAAAAATTGATGTTATTCATGGAAGATTTTAGATTTCAAATGCATACAGAACTATTTGATATCAATAATATTGCAAGCAACAACAACGCAAATAATCGCCCATAAGCACAATGTTTATTCCTCCACAACCGGCGGGCGCTTGATGGCTTCTATGGCCTGGGCGGCGGCCTCTGCGGCCTGGGGAAAGACCTCGCGCAGGTTTTTGACCTGACGCAGGTTTTCCGCCGTGCGTAAAATCAGCATGGCCAGATCCCCATCGCTCATGCCGGCCACGCTTTTGGTGAACTCCCAGGTATTGCCCGCGGCCCAGGCGTGAATCGCGGCCGCAGGCCATAACTGTACTGGCCGGGTTTCAAATCCCGCCTCGATCAATCCCGCAAACAAGGGGCTGACCGTCCTGACAAGCTGGGTGAACTTGTTCAGCAGCTTCTTGGGTAGGGCGCGGTCGTCCAGGTATACGTCCAGGTCCTTGTCCTGGACGAATACCGCGATCATGGCGGCCAGCAGGGCGGGCTCCATGCCCTCGAACAATCCTGAACGAAAGCAATGGGCGATGACCAGGGGCTGGTCCACCCGCAGGCCCGAGGCCCACAATCCGTCCTGGGTGAGTTCATGCTCCTCGCTCACGTAGCCTTCCTTAATCAGAAAGTACATGTGAGCCATAAAATCCTCCCACAATTCCTCGCCCACCTCCACGGCCATTGCGGGATCGCCGAACCGGTCCGCGGCCTGAAAACTGGCGAAGGAGCGATGCAAAAGCCGGCGCACGTCCTCGGGCGTGTGGGAAAGAAGCAGGTTCAAAACCATGGAAAAATCCATGCGGATGCGGCTGTCCACCGGGTCCGTGGGCGCGTTGTTCACCCTGGCCACGTGATCCAGGTCCATGAACTTCCCGGGCGCCGCAATGGAAAACCCGATGGCGTCCATGCCCCGGCGTCCGGCGCGTCCGGTCATCTGATGGTATTGGGTGGGCGTGAGGGGATCGAACTCCTTGCCGTTGAATCGGTCCGAATTGAAAAACACCACGGACCGGGCCGGAAAGTTCACCCCGGCGGCCACAGTGCTGGTGGCGAAGACAGCGTCCAGCAGCCCTTCGGTCATGAGGGACTCTATGAGCAGCTTCCAGGCAGGAAGCTGGCCGCTGTGATGAGACCCCACGGCCGCCTGCTCGATAAACCGGCGCTGCCTGTGGCCGGCCAGATACGGGTGCTCGTGCACCAGTTCCAGCATGCGGCTGCGCACTTCCCGCCGCCGGGCCGGGTTGTCCTTCAACACCTTGTCGCACAAGGTCAGGGCGATGTCGCAATCCTTGCGGGATTTCAAAAAAAAGATAGCGGGCAAAAGATCGTATTTGCTCAGCACCTTCAGGATTTCTCCCATGGGCGGAAGCCCTTTTTCCAGGGGCATTTTGGGGGGCCGCCTGCCGCTCATGGAGTCCCTGACCTTTTTGTCCATGGATTTGCTTTTGGGGGTCGCCAGAAAGGGCATGAGCCTGCCCGAGGGATGCAAAAACAGGGAGAATAGCGGCACGGGGCGTTTGGTTTCGGACACCACCTTGCACTCCCGGTCCCGGATGCTGGTGAGCCAGGCGGCGATCTGGTCCGCGTTGCCGATGGTGGCGGATAAAAGCAGCAAGGGCACGCGCACGGGCAGGTAGATGATAGTCTCCTCCCACACCACGCCCCGCTGCTCGTCGCCCAGATAATGGGCTTCGTCCAAAACCACAAAGTCCGAAGACAGGTCATGGCCCATGTGCATGCAGTCGTAAAGCTGGTTGCGGAGGATTTCCGTGGTGCCCACAATAATGGGGGCGTCCGTGTTTTCCTTGCGGTCTCCCGTGAGAATGCCCACGTTTTCCGGTCCGAATATGTCGCTGAACTCGATGAATTTCGAATTGGAAAGGGCCTTGAGAGGGGAGGCGTACCAGGACCGGCCCCCCTGTTTGAGGACGTGGGATATGGCTTCCACGGCGATCCAGGTCTTGCCCGAGCCCGTGGGAGCGGTCACAAGGCAGTCGAATTCCTTGACGGTTTCCACGGCTTCCACCTGAAAGGGGTCGGGCTTGAACTCGCCTTTTTTGGGTACGCCGATTTTGGAGAAAACCTTATTCAGCCTTCCGTCCGCTTCGGGTTTCAGCGTTTGCCTGACCGGTTCTCGGCCCCGGCCCTTGTACGGCCTGCCGCGCCTTGGATAAACTTGCTTTTTTTTATACGCCATATTTCCTTGTTCGGGCTGCTGCGCCCCATTGAAGTCCTTGATCAGAAGTCCTTGATCATCTTGCGGTTTAGTGCAAAATATAGTAAGGGTCAACCGCTTGTTGGATGATTGGCTTCATCTAACCGCGACTGAATGAATCGGCAGGAGATATATCATTATGACAGAAGAACCCCAATCCATTTTCGACAAATATTCGGACAAGTTCCTGGAACTGGCATCCGACTACAACCACGCAGGCATCCCGGACCGCTACGACGCCAGAGGCGGCCAGACCGGGCAATGCGGGGACACCGTCCATTTTTTCATATCCGTCATGCACAAGCGCATTGTGGAAGTGCGCTTCGCCCTGGAAGGCTGCATGCACACCCTGGCCTGCGCCAACGCCATTGTGGAGATGATCGCGGAAAAGCCCGTTGAGGAAGCCTGGGACGTCACCGACGACGCCGTGGCCGAATACCTGGGCGGCCTCCCGGAGGATCATTACCATTGCGCGGAGCTTGCCGTAGGCGCCCTGTACAAGACCCTGGCGGACCTGAAGACGAAAATCGGCATCGGATAAAGTAGTCCCCGCTTTTCGCCAAAGAAAAAGGCGAAAGAAAACGCAAACCGCTTTCTTTCGCCTTTTATGATATTGCATGGAAAGTCTAAGTTGACTGTCCAGGGAGCCGCAAAATCAGCCGCAGGTTCCGCCGCTGCATCCGCCGCAGTCTCCGCCCTTGGGAAGTTCGTAGGCGGAATTGATTTCAAAACCCAACATGGAGTAGTCGATCTTGATGGGGGAGGCTTGGGCCAAAAAGGCCTTGTCCACCACAAAGGTCAAACCGTCGACTTCATAGCTTTCATCATTTTCTCTTGACTCATCCAGAGCCAATGCCAGGGACGGCCCAGCTCACCCGCCTTGGTTCAAAAACACCCGAACCGGAACCACTTTGGGCTGCGACTCAAAGTACTCTTTGATCTTGTCTGCTGCTGCTTGAGTGCATTCTAACATTTAAAATGTCTCCTTTTTGGGCCAAAGCCCGTTGGTTGGAATTAACCCGGGAAACCAGCCTGACGGACAGTCCGGAAAAATCCGGGTGTTTACACAAAAATGATGCCTGATGGCCGTTCTGTCAAGTTTTTAGGAATGATTCTCAAACATAATCATTCCCTCAGAGCGGCCAGATAGTTTTCATACACCTGCAAATCCCGTTCCCCGAACAGAACGAAAACCGCTTTTTCCGGCAGCAAAGAATCTTTCAGAAATTCGCAGACCGTATCCACGGCGACCTTGCAGGCCTCTTCCAGGGGGTAGCCGTAGACCCCGCAGCTTATGGCCGGAAAGGCGATGGACCGCAAATGGTTGTCCCGGGCCAGGGCCAGGCTGCTTTTATAGCAATTGGCCAGGAGTTCGGCCGGATTGCTTTCCCGGGAATACACCGGACCCACGGTGTGAATCACGTGCTTGGCCGGGAGGTTGTAGCCTTTGGTGATTTTGGCCTCCCCGGTTTCACACCCGTTTAAGGTGCGGCATTCCTCCAGCAATTGGGGGCCGGCCGCCCGGTGAATGGCGCCGTCCACGCCGCCGCCGCCCAAAAGGCTGCGGTTGGCTGCGTTCACGATGGCGTCCACGTTCAGTTTGGTGATGTCTCCGGTTACGGCGCTTATCCTGTCCAAAATCGTTGCTTCCATGACCGCCTCCTGTATAATCGGCGCGTTATCTAAAATCCTAAAGGGCCGGAGCAGGAATAATACGAATCCGGACCGGTCATGTCAACATTTGGGGGGTGGGGATGATTTTCTGTAAGGAGAGAAGAGGGGATAGGGACCGGAAAGTTCTTTGTTGGGTTTCGCGCCTATGTTTTTGACTTCAGCATCACCCCGGCGCAAAGCAAGCGGCCGCCCTGGGAAAGATTTTGCAGGCTCTATCCAACCTACTAGTTTTACTGGAAAAGATGTAGGTCGGATAGAGCTTTTGAAATGCGTCTTGAGCTCCTAAAAAAATGCATCTTGGCAGGCGCATTAAAGGGCGTCCGCCTTAGTGTGAAACCCAACAAAATCAGCCAGATAAAGCAGCCTGCCAAGACTATTTCACCCTGGTAGAGCAAAACCCCTTATCCGTGGAATAGTGAAAGACCTCGGCCGGAGTAATCTGTTTATCATCTTCCAGCCAGCCGCCGCAGTTGTGGGTTATCAGGCGCCTTCCCTGGATGGGCTTGGGAAAGGGCAGGCCATCGCCGTCCTTCCAGCCTGTGGGCTCGTGGGTGTGGCCCCAGATCATTCTTTTGGGCGCTTGGATTCTGCTTTTTTTATCATCATCATAAAATTGATTATTGATGGTCTTGATCTCCTGGAGACAGGAGAGGTAATAGCTTCCCACCCGGACCTGATTGAGCTTGTCGTTGAGGAATTGACTGTTCCCTCGGGAATCCTGGAAATTTTTCACGGCCTTTCTAGCTATGGGGCGAATAGCGGCGACCATTAATTTTAGAGCGGCGCTTACGGCGAATCCCAGGTCGAACCTTTTGGTCAAAGAGGCGGGCAAGCGGGAAATATACTTGTCAAGGCGTGCGGGCTCGTTCCTTTTGACGTCCTTTTGCACGTCACGGACCACCTTAGTCAGAGGGGCCGCCTGGCCTATGCCCGTGCATGAAAGCTGGTTTAAAGGAAAGTTCATGCCCGCGCTGTCAGCCTGGCCCAAAAAAGTTTCATAGACCTTGTCAGAATATACGGGCGGCTTGCTTTCATCGTCTTCCCTCAAATCATCCTTGACCAGATCCAGGCCCACCTGGCCGCCCAAGGCCCAGAATGTTTCAAAATAATGGCCGTGGGTGATGAGCACGCATTCCTCCTCCTTCCCCTCTTTTTTATTTTCGGGGATGACTAAATAAAGGTTGGGATAGCACACCCACACCTTGGGGGCTTCAGGGGGGGAGTCGTTGTCCGAGTCGCAAAACAGCCTGTCCAAAAAAATGCCGTCCCGCATATCTTTAAGCTCGCCTGTTTTCGCCGCATTTTCCATACGCGCTTTTTCATCGTGAAACCATAAGGGCTTCTTTTTAGGCCAGAAAAAGGAATGCAGCTTTATGGGCCGTCCGTCAGAGAATGTTTGCTGTGAATCCTGCACCTCGGCTTCTTTGGCCCGAATCGCTTGCATTTTTTGGGGCGCATCGGGCCTGTCGTCCAGAACCCCCGGCATGGAGCGGTCCAGGGATAAAGGAGGCTCGCACTTGCGGATTTTTTTGATCACGTTCACTTCGTAATCCACCAGATGGGCGAAATCGCCGTCGTGGTTGCCGGGAACGTAAATGATTTGCCGGGCCATGGGCGGCTGCTTTTCTTTCCCCTTTATTTGTCCGTTCACCGCCTGGAAAAACACCTTGGCGTTGTCATAGGCTTCCTCATACGAGGCGATGGCGAAGTCAAAAACGTCCCCCACTAAAACCAGAAAGTCCAGCGGCTCCTCTCCTTTCAGCGCCGCTTCCTTAAAATCGGCGAAGCGCTTCCCGTTTAAAACTCCCTCGCTCACCAGACCGCACGCGGGATCTCCAAAATGAGTGTCCGAAATGATGGCCAGACGCATGGCGTTTCTCCTTTCAAAAAAGGGCGGACGACGGAGCGGGTCGACGGACTTTCCCCGCGTCTGCTGAAATTAATATCTTAAAAAAAACATTTTATGCCGGAAGTGACAGGCATATTATACGGCTGCGAACTTCAAGTCAATGGGCGGGAGCGGATTGCCCTTTATTTCTTATTATTTAAATTTTCAATTTATGAATTTTATATTATCTATATATAAGGATGAATCTTCATCGAATTTGTCTATTTGACTATTCTCCTTGGTTTCTGTATAAGATTCCTCTGTACGAATGTACCGAATAATTCGGGGGGAGAATGTTTACACCTCGGCATGGGCCTTGTCCAGGCTCCATCGTCCGGGGTGTTGTTTCAGAAAAGGAGACAATCATGGAAGAAATGGCAAAAATCACAATAGGAGATGAGACGTTCGAGTTGCCTGTCATCGTGGGGACGGAAGGCGAAAGGGCCATCGATATTCAATCGCTGCGCAAGCGCACCGGCCTGATCACTTACGACCCCGGCTTCAATAATACCGGAAGCTGCAAAAGCGCCATCACCTTTATGGACGGCGAAAATGGCGTGCTACGCTACCGCGGCATTCCCGTAGAGCAACTTGCAGAAAAATCCACCTTTGTGGAAACCGCATACCTGCTGATTAACGGCCGGCTGCCCGAACAAAAGGAACTGACCCGTTTTTCCGTGCTGCTTAACGACCATTCCATGGTCCATGAAGACATGCGGACGTTTTTTGAGAATTTTCCGCGCGGCGCCCATCCCATGGGAATTCTTTCCGCCATGGTGAACGCCCTGCGCTTTTTCTATCCTCAGTTGGAAGGCTTGTCCGAGACCGAGGAACTGGATATTATCGTCACCCGGCTGATTTCCAAGGTCAGGACCATGGCAGCCATGTCCTACAAGATTTCCCTGGGCCACAAGGTGGTCTATCCTAAGCCGGATCTGTGCTATTGCGCAAACTTCCTGAACATGATGTTTGACTCCCCCGTCAAGCCTTATAACCTGGACCCGGATTTTATTCGCGCCCTGAACGTGCTTTGGATTCTCCACGGAGACCATGAGCAAAACTGCAGCACCTCGGCCGTTCGCCTGGTGGGCAGCGCGCGAGTCAACCTGTACGCCTCCATTTCCGCAGGCATCTCCGCCCTGTGGGGACGCCTCCACGGCGGCGCCAACCAGGCCGTTATCCGCATGATGGAGGAAATCCACGCAGCGGGCGGCGACGTAAAGCCCTTTGTGGCGCGGGCCAGGGATAAAAACGACAACTTCCGCCTCATGGGATTCGGCCACAGCGTGTACAAGACCTACGATCCCAGAGCGAAAATCATCAAGAAGATGGCCGACACGGTTCAGGCCAAGCTGGACAAGAGCGACCCCCTGCTGGACATCGCCAGGGAACTGGAGGAGGTGGCCTTGAAGGATCCTTACTTCATCGACCACAACCTGTACCCCAACGTGGATTTTTACTCCGGCATCGTCATGCGGGCCATGGGCATTCCCACGGAGATGTTCACGGTTATGTTCGCCATCGGCAGGCTGCCCGGCTGGATCGCCCAGTGGAAGGAATGCTTTGACAGCCCCCGCTGGAAGCTGTCCAGGCCCCGCCAGATATACATCGGCAACAATGTCAGGGACTACACGCCCATTGAAGCGCGCACCAAAACCATGCTCTAAGGGATGCGTATGGGCGGTCAAACCGACCATGACGGATTTAACTCAGGGGAACGGCCTGCGCCGTTCCCCTTTGTTGTTTGAGGGAAAGGAATCATCATGACCGATTGGGAAAAACAAGCCATGGAGTTTTTCGACAACGGCTTCAACTGCGCCCAGGGCGTGCTCATTATGCAATCCGAAACCCTGGGCCTGGACAAGGAAACCGCGGCGCGCATCGCCTCGGCCTTCGGCGGAGGCGTCAGCCGGACCGGCAACGTGTGCGGCGCCGTCGCCGGGGCGCTCATGGCCCTGGGCATGCAATTCGGCAATCAGGCTCCCAATGATAAAGTCGCCAGGGAAAGAGCTTATGACAAGGCGGACCAGTTTATCGCCCGTTTTACGGAATCCTGCGGCTCCATCATATGCCGGGACCTTTTGGGCCTGGACTTGAGCCAGCCCGGCATGCTGGAAAAAGCCCGGGAGGAAAATATCTTTCATGACAAATGTCCGCGTTACGTGGCCCTGGCTGCGGAAATTGCGGAAGCCATGCTGGCCGAGGGAAAATAGCAAGCGCTTGCTTTTTTCTTGACCGATAGTATGTCGTCACTTATGCTCCCATCAGGGGGAAATCGGCCCCTGAAGGGGCTGTTTGACAAACCTTCCTGATTTATCTTTTATCTACATCATAAAAAAACAGGGGAGATCCCGGATGAGCGACGACGTATACAAAAAACTGGCCAAAGTATTGGACACCCTTCCCAACGGCTTTCCCGCCGCGGAAGACGGCTTGGAAATCAAAATCCTGAAAAAAATCTTCGAGCCGGACGAAGCCGATCTTTTTTGCGACCTGCGCCTGAAATTCGAAAGTCCCGAGCAAATCGCCGAACGCACCGGCCGCCCGGTGGAAGGCCTGGACGAAAAACTGACCGCCATGTGGAAACACGGTCAGGTCATGGGCATCGACTTCGGCGAGGTGCGCGTATTCAAGATGCTGCCCTGGGTCTTCGGCATTTTCGAGTTCCAGATCGACCGCATGGACCGGGAGTTCGTGGAGCTTTGCCATGCCTACGAACCCCACTTCGGCAAGCAGTTTTTCGAAACCGGGCCTCCGCTCATGCACGTGGCGCCCGTGGAAAAGGACATCCACGCCGATCATATTTCCCTGCATTACCAGCAGATTTCCAGCATCATAGAAAAAGGCCAATCCTTCGCCGTTTCCGAATGCATCTGCAAAAAGGAAATGGACATGCTGGACAACCCCTGCAAAAAGCTCACGGAAGTCTGCATGGCCATTGCTCCGGTGCCCGGCGTATTCGATGGATACCATTGGGGCCGCCCCATCACCAAGGACGAAGCCAAGGAGCTTTTGGTCAAGACCGAAGAAAGCGGCCTGGTGCATCTTTCATGGAACATGCAGGACGGGCATTTCTTCATCTGCAATTGCTGCGGCTGCTGCTGCGGCGTCTTAAGAAGCATCAACGACATGGGCATTCCCGCCGGCAAGGTGGTCAACTCCCACTTTGTCGCCGTGATCGACCCGGACGAATGCGTGGCGTGCGGCGTATGCGCGGACGAACGCTGCCAGGTGCGGGCCATTGAAGAGGGCGACGACGCCTATCGGGTCAAGCCCGAAGCCTGCATCGGCTGCGGCCTTTGCGTGTCCACCTGTCCGTCCGAAGCCATTTCCCTGATTCGCAAGCCCGAAGAGGAATGCGAAATTCCTCCGGCCAACGAAGACGCCTGGTTCGAGGCCAGGGCAAAGGCCCGGGGAGTGGATTTTTCCGCCTATAAATAGTGGATTTTTTAGCCGGTCCATAGTAAGACCAGGAAAATATTGCTTATGCCCGGTGCAGGCCCCTTCCTGCACCGGATATTCTTCCGGCGTTAAACTGACATTTCGTTCGGGCTTTAACAAGGTGCAACCGGTTAACTAATTCTCCAGGGAGGGAAAGATGGACGTTCTCGGCATTGATATAGGTTTTGGGTTTACAAAAGCAACCAACGGCAAGGAATTCCTTATGTTTAAATCCCTGCTGGGGGAGGCCGCCGAAATCCCCTTTCGGGCCAATCTTGCCAATTCCTCCTTTACGGAAAACCTGCATGTGACCGTGGACGAACAAACCTTTTTTGTGGGCGATTTCGCGGAACGCCAGTCCGGCGTGCGTCAATCCACCCTGGATCAGGACCTGCTGGTTCAGGAGTTCGCCAAGGTTCTGGCCCTGACCGCGGCCGGCATTTTCTCCGAAAAATACGCGCCCATGAACGTGGTTTCCGGCCTGCCCGTGGGATATTTCACCGAATACAAGGAGGCTTTCGTCAAAGCCATCCTGGGCCATCATACGGTCAATTATCATAAGGCGGACGGCTCCGTGGTGACCCGGCGCATCAACATCAACCGGGTGCGTATGATTCCCCAGCCCATGGGCAGCGTGCTCAACCTCCTCATGGACGAACGCGGCCGGATTACGGACAGGGACCTTGCCGGCAAAAAGGTGGGCGTGGTGGACGTGGGATTCAAAACCACGGACTTCATCATTTTTGACAAACTCCAGTTCATCACCCGGGGAAGCCGGACCATCGACACGGGCATCTCCGACATCTTCCGCACCATCGCCAACAAACTCCGCAAGCAGGTGGACGTCAGCCTGGAGCTTTACCGCCTGTACGATCCCGTTTCCAAGGGAAGCATTCGCATTCGCGGGCAGGAGCTGGAGTTGGCCGAGATTCGGGATCACGTCTACGCTCAGGCGGCCGGCGAGATCGCGGACGAGATCAATCAAATCTGGGCCGACGATTGGGACATGGACACCGTGGTTCTTACGGGCGGCGGCGGCATGGAGCTGGCCAAGCACCTTCAGCCTTTGATCGCCGGCAACGTGGTGGGAATCCCCAACGACGTGGACGCGCGTTTGAACAACGTCCAGGGCTACCTCAAGTTCGCCCGGCATTTATGGGAAAAGGACGAGCCCCCTGTAGTCCGGGAGGAAAGCGCGGAGTAGACCCCGCTCTTCGAAAAAAATTCCTAAGCAAATCCAAAACGCCCGCGGCAATCAGCCCGGGCGTTTTTATTGGAGTTTTTGGGGGCGGCCCAAGCCATGTAGTATCAGGGCTTGCCCTGCCGCTTTTGGGCGTCTGCAAACCACATTCAACCTATGCAGTTCTATCACCCGGCCAGCCGCGGCATGCAATGCCGGGGGCCGTCAGGCCAATAAGGGCGGCCATTGGCGACATTAGGATTTGGGAATGATTTGCGGCCGAAAAGCCATGCCCGAAACCGCCCTTATGTAGTCGCGCGGTCCCCGCGCCGTAGTTGCGAGGTCTCCTCGCTGTAGTTGCGAGGTCTCCTCGCTGTAGTTGCGCGGTCTCCGCGCGTAGGGGCGCTGCTTGCCGCGCCCGTTTATTCCGGCGCGCTACACAACCGTCATTCCCGCATGCTTTTAGCGGGAATCCAGCGTCGTTCTGCAATCTTCCTTTGGACCTTCAATGAAAGGCAATGAAGATCCAGGATTTTCCTCGTTCCCATGCTCCAGCGTGGGAATGCATATGGGACTATTTGAAATCTAAAGGTTTCAAGACGTGTTCTTGCTATGAAAGCTCCAATGTCTTTACTTTTTTGATTTAACGCTTCTTTCCAGGCGGGGCAGAAACAAATACATGAGGCTTTGCTTGATCCAGTTTTTATACTCCGGGCTGCGGGGCGCCACGCCCAGAACCTTGGCGTGATAGGAAGACGCGCCAATATACACGATCATCAAATTGATCATGCTGTAGACCCACCACACGGCCCGGTCGGAATCGTACTCGCCGGGCGCCACCTGGATGATCATGTCCTTGGCTTCCGACACATAGGCGGAAAACCGGTCGAATCCCGGAATTTCGCCGTCCTTGTCTCCTTCGGCCACGTTTTGCATGAGCAGCAGCACGGGATCGGGGTTGTCGAACAGGTAGGCCAGGACCCGGTCCAGAAACAGGGACAGGCCTTTTTCCGCGGGCATGGCGTCCAGGCCTTCCATCCAGGTTTTGGAGGCGGCCAGAAGCTCTTCCATGACCTCTTCCACCACGGACTCGAATAACTCGGCTTTGGTGAAATAATGATTGATGAGGGTGAAGCTGAATCCCCCCTCCTGAGCGATCATCCGAAAGCTGGCCGTATGATAAGGATGGGAGCGGAACACGCGGCGGCCCGCCGCAATGATCATCTTGCGGGTGGCGGCCCCTTTGGATCCCTCGCCGCGCCAGCGGTCTTTGCTGCATTTTTTATTTTTACCGGGGATGGAAATCTTCATGGCGACTTTCTATCCCCGGAGGAAATATTTGTCAATCCAAGGGCGGACAATTACACCGGGTTGCTTTTAATCAGAGCAGACGGCGGCCATAGTAAACTGCCGAGGGAGTTTTTTTTCATGGGTGGCCCTGGCAGAGCAGTATCCTGCCAGGGTGCGGAGCACACTTAGTTTATTGGAAAACCTTTGTCGGCGTCGCTTTGGATCAATGGATTGTTTACGGGATGTTTTAAAATTCCTTGTGGAGCATTTGCGCCCAATAAGACCGTCATCCCCGCAAGGGCGATCCGTTTTTTGGATCGTCCGCAAGCGGGGACCCACCGTCTTTGCGCTTCTGCGCCTATTCAGACCGCACTTTCCGGATGGATCGGAGCGGTCCTTAATCCCAGAATTTCCCTCTCCGATTATCCATGCGGATCACCCGCACGTTTCCCTGGCCGCTGATTAGCGAATTCATGGCCCAGCTTGCAATGCTGATGAGCAAGGCACCGAACACCGAGGTCCAGAATCCCACCACTTCAAACCCGGGGATCACGCCCTGGGCCATTTTGAGCATGGCCGCGTTGATGACCAGGGTAAACAGGCCCAAGCTGAGCACGTTGATGGGCAGGGTGAGTATAAGCAGAATAGGGCGGAAAAATGCGTTCAGGGCCGAAAGAACCGCGGCCGCAAAAAAGGCGGAAAAAAATCCGCTCACGTGAATGCCGTCCAACAAGTAGGACACCATGATGATGGAAATAGTCAGAACAAGCCAGCGAATCGCCAATCCCTGCATGGGTTTTATCTCCTTCCAAAGCGCTTGGGTTGCATTGCCTTCATACCTTCTAAAGATAATGCTTTAAGCCAAAAGGTCAAACCACAATGGCAAGGCGATCCCACGCCAAGGTTTGATTGATCAATTTTTTCAGGAGGGGCCGTTGGTGTTGTTGGAATCAGAATATTCATTCAGGGGTAAAAACTCTATTCAACCAGTCAATCAGTTCGTCGGCTTCCTTAACGCCGGGTTCCAGAAATTTCGCTGTTATTGCTTTTCCATAGGGATACCCTGGCTCCTCCTGCCATGCAAGCCATGTATGGATTCTTGCCTTGGGTTCTCTTATTGCAGAGAACCTTTGTTCCTCGTCAGGAATGCCCTCTATGCTTTTTATTACGTGTTCATATAGCTGCGAGTCCGGCGGAATGAGAAAAGCCAGGAAATCTTCCAGGATTCCGTCGATTTGGTTATTGGGCATAATCCACAGGCCTATTCTTGGAAGCAATTTGTCATCAGGAGGGTCCAAAATAGTTCCTTGAGGATCCGGAAGGGCGGGTAAGTTATCGTACCCCGCCAAATCAAGCCGGTTTCGAATTGCTTGCCATCGAGCGCCTATATCCGTGTCGGCATCAACAATGACTGCTACTATATCTCCCTCGTCGCATGCTTTCAGTTCAACAGGCAATAGTTCTTGTAGTGCGTCTATACCGCAATGTTGCTTGATTCGGTCTAACTTTGGTCCATTTTTTGTTCCGCAGAGGTGCTTGATAACATGTTCATCATCGACGCCTTCAACCCAAAGAGTCTTTTTTGACGGCATTTTATCGCACCTCAATTTGGTTTTGGGTGGCTATAAGCAATTCGTTTTCATTAAAAATGGTTGGTATAATCTCGTCGCCTTTTCGGGACAGTTTAATCAAGACTCCTTCTTCGGGATCTTCATTGGCGACCTTCTGGAATGCTTTTATCGCATCCCAACTATGGGAAGTTGCAATTACCTGCACATCAAGCTGCGTGGATAATTTAAAAATGGCACGCCATACATCCTCTTGCACGCTGTAGTGCATTCCATTCTCAAACTCATCGATCAGCAGCATGCCTCCCCGGGCGTTGACCAATGACAGCACGATTCCAAAAAGGCGGTTCAAACCGTCGCCGAACGAACGCAACGGAACCGGAGATATAAGGCCGTCTACACGAACAATCGCTTTTCTTTGGCTTTGTCTTCCCTCTCCGCCAATCATGGAAACAGCCTTAATCCGTTTGTCCACAATTTGAAGAGCGGAAACAATGTCTTTTTCAAGGTCGGAAAGAGCAATTTTGTCCCAAAGGGGACCAAGCGTCGATGTTTTCTCCCCACCATATGGACTTACATAAATACAAGGAAAAGGCATGTCGTCCAATACCACCGGACGAATTATCGGACGGTATAGGCTTTGTTGTATTCTTTGTAAAGTGAGGAAACGTTTGCCACTAGAGGTGATGATCTCCACGCCAGGTATAACGTCATTACCTTCATCAAACAAATGTCCCTGGACAGGAACCCATTTGTTGATTCCATCCTGTACTTGCTCTTCTGAGAACCAGGCTGCTCTTATTGACAGCATTAGGTTGGCTTGCAAACCATCCGATTTTATCTCAATTGGCAAGATATTGTCTGAGAACGCCGGGAAACCACGGAATAAACTTCCTAATAGAAATTCATCTTGAAAGTTTGAAGAGTTGTCTTGTGGCCCCCTTCCTCTGGCAATAACTTCGCGCAAATCAAGAATGTTTGAAATAACTGATATAGTTGCATCAGAAGAAAGAAGCCGGATAGCCTCAATAAGAGATGATTTTCCTGTATTATTTTTTCCTGTTATTAGATTTACTCTTCCAATACCTTCAATGGAGATATCCTTAAATGCACGAAAATTTTTTACATACAGATTTTCTATCTTAGGCTTCATGCCAGTGCTCCTTTGGAGTGGATGTAGAATTATATGCCTTCAGCCATACCATAGTGAAAAGGAAAATGGCAATCCGTATGTTTTTACCGCACTGATTTTTCAATGAATTTGTATTGGAGATTGTTGGGATTGCTGAACCAAAAGATGGTCCGGCCGAGGCGATGTATGGCGGCATCGCCCCGGCCGGGCTGGGCATGGCGCCCCCAGGGGACGGAGGGGGCTTTGTGCGAATCGCTTAGATGAGCTCCCTAACGATTGCCGCGACATCATCCCGGGTAACGGTAAAAGGATGAGAAGGGGTGCAGTAGTCGTTAAAGGCGTCTTCCACGATTCGGGGCATGGCTTGTTCAACCTGTTCGCGTGCAACGCCCAGGTCCTGGAGGCAGGAAGGGAGACCCAGGCGCACTTTAAAAGCCTCGACGGCCGCAATAAGAGCGGCGGCTGAACGTTGGGGATCGTCAAACCCAAGGCCCAGCATTCCGGCGAGGTCGGCGTAACGGCGGGTTACGCCTTGGTTTTTCAGGTTGAAGGCCATGACCGATGGCAGGACCAGAGCGTTGGCCCTGCCATGGGGAATATGAAAAATGGCGCCCAGGCTGTGGGCGATGCTGTGATTGATCCCCAGGCCTGAGTGATTGAAAGCCAAGCCCGCGAGGGACGCGGCGATCTGCATGTTTTCTTTGGCGCAGCGGCTGTCAGCGGATTCAAAAGCCTGGACCAGGTTTGCAAATATCAGCTCAAATGCCTTGAGGGCGTAGGCGTCGCTGAAAGGGGTCGCGAGTAAGGACGTATAGGCTTCCATGGTATGGGTCAGGGCGTCGAATCCGCTGTCAGCCGTTACATTAGCCGGAGCCGTCAGGGTGAGAGAGACGTCCAGCACAGCCGCGTCCGGCTGCATCAAGTTGGACTGGATAACCCTTTTGGCGCCGGTTTCCGCGTCTGTGATCACCGTGTAATTGGTGACCTCCGACCCCGTGCCGCTGGTGGTCGGGACAGCCGCGAAATAGGGCTTTTTCAGGTGCTCGCCTGAAATGAATTGTTTTTTGATCTCCAGGCAAAAGTACATGATGGCTTTTGCCAGGTCGATGGCCGAGCCTCCGCCGATGGCCACGATCAGGTCCGGCTTTGCGTTGAAAATATGGACCAGACCCTCCTGCACCAGCGAATCGTCCGGGTTGGGCTTGACGTCGGAGAAAATCTTGTAGGGGACGCCTTGCTCCTTAAGATAAGCCTCCACGGGCGCCAACGCTCCCAGCTTGATCATAAAAGGATCGCTGGTCAGGCAGACCCGCTTGGGGCTCAGCTCCCGGAGGAAATCCACGATGCTTGTATCGTAGACGATTTTGGTCTGTTCGTTATGAATTCTCAAATCTCGGACCTTTTTAAATCTATTTCTCCGCCAGCGCTTTGCATGCGTTGGCGATTTCCAGCTCTTCGTTCGTGGGAACCACCCAAACCTGGACCGGGCTGTCAGGCGCGCTGATCCGGCCGGTTTTGCCTTTCAAAGCTGCGTTGGCTTCGCGATCCAGCACAATGCCCATGGGCTCCAGGCCTTCCAGACTTTTTTCGCGGACGGCAAAGTCGTTCTCCCCGATGCCGGCGGTGAAGGCGATGGCGTCCAGCCTGCCCAGCACGGCGTAATACGAGCCGATGTACTTTTTGATGCTGTAGCAGAGCATGTCCAGGGCCAGCCTGGCGTCGTCATCGCCGTTTTCTATGGCCTTATGGATGTCGCGCATGTCGTTCATGCCGCAAATTCCGGAAAGCCCGCTTTCCCGATCCAAAATGGATTGGATTTCCTTCACGGATCTGCCCGTGCAATCCGAAAGATAGCAGGGCAGGGCGGGGTCAATGTCGCCGCACCGGGTGCCCATGATCAGACCGGCCGTGGGGGTCATGCCCATGGAGGTTTCCCGGCAGACGCCGCCCTTGACGGCAGTCATGGAACTCCCGTTGCCCAGATGGCACACGATGTTGTTCATGGCCTCCATGGGCTTGCCGATAAGGTCGGCCAACTGCCGGGTGACGAACCGGTGGGACGTGCCGTGGAAGCCGTAGCGCCTCACCTTGTAATCCGCATAAAAGGATTGGGGCACGGCGTAGCGGTAGGCGTAATCGGGCAGATCCTTGGAAAACTGAGTGTCGAACACGGCCACGGATGGCACGGAGGGGAAGCGCTCCATGGCGGCTTCGATGCCTGCCAGGTTCGCCGGGTTATGCAAAGGCGCCAGGACGATGTTCTCGCGAATGCCGTCGATAACGCTTTGATCCACTACGCAGTTTTCCTTGAAGGTCTCGCCGCCCTGGGCCACCCGATGGCCAATGGCCGCCAGATCCTGCGGAGAGCTGACCAAAGGTTGGTCCCCTTCCATCAAAAGAGCGGCCACTTTGTCGATGGCTTTGGTGTGCGTATCAAAAGGCTCTTTAAACCGGTTTTTTTCTTGCGCGTCGGTCCCGGGATACACGGTATGGGTCAGGCATGCGCCGTCCCCGCCGATGCGTTCGGCCAAGCCTGCGCAGATCACCCGGGAGTCGGTCATGTCAAACAGCTTGTATTTAAGGGATGAACTCCCTGAATTGATGACTAATATTTTCATTTTACTTCTTTCTCATCCCTTTTTTGTTTTTTTCAGCGCGGAGACCTCGCGACTACGGGCCGGGAAACCCGGCAACTACAGCGAGGGGACCTCGCAGCTACATTAGGACTGAGATATTCCCCAGAACCGTGTAGCGGCAGGCCCCTGTGCCTGCCCAATTGCGAGGATACCTCGCAACTACGGGCGGGGAAACCCCGCAACTACGGCAAAACGGTTTCGAACCAGACTTCTCGTCCGCCTGATATCCTCGATTTCAGCGATCCTTTCGGGTCGCCCCTTGTGTTGCTAGCGCAACCCGGGCAGCAAACTACGCTGCCCGGGCCACCCCCAAAAAAAGCAGGGCAAGCCCTGTTTTCGGGCGAGGAGACCTCGCAACTACGTCAGGGCTGCAAAACTCCCCAAAACTGTGTTGCGGCAGGCCCCTGTGCCTGCCCAATGCATCGTTAACCGATGCGCTTGAAACCAAGCCATCGGTCTTGGGTAGCCCCGGCAGAGCCGTATCCTGCCGGGGTCGCAACGCGACATGTAGTAAAACCATTCAGGCGGCAAAAATCCTATTCGTCGGATTGAACAGGAATTTTACTGCGAGGGAACCGCGCAACAACCGGGGGCGGCAAGCAGCGCCCCTACGACTCCCACCGCATGGGGACGTCGATGTCCTTGTAAACCCGCATGGCGGCGTCTTTCAGGGCCTCCGCTTCCACGGATCCGGGGAACACGGTCACGTCAACGCCGGCCAGGGTCAGTTTTTCTATAACCTTTTCCAACAACACCGGAGAAAGGCACATCCTGCCGGTCAATACGATCTGCTCCACAGGCTCCGGGTAAAAATCCGACAAACGCGCCAGAATCTGCGACGCAATGCCGGACGCCATGGCGCTCAGGACGGCCGCCACGTCCGGGTCGTTCGCCCGATCCTGAATTTGCCGCAAATCGTGCGCTCCCAGGTGACTGTACAGTCCGCCCACGGCGCTGAAGATTTTTTTCACCATGGCTTTTTCAAGGCCGGCGTAGCAAAGTTCGATCACGGCTTCCGCCGGGATATCGCCCGCCCTGGACGGTCCCATGGGACCGTCGAAAATGGCGTTTTCCACGTTGATGCATTTGCCTTTGGCATGGCTCCCGATGGATACCCCCGAACCTAAATGGGCCACGATCAGGTTGAGATCCTGCACCCGTTTGTTGGCCAGATCCGCATACATCCGGGCGGCCTGACGCTGGGACAAGGCGTGCCAAATAGGCGTTTTTTCTATGCCTTTGATGCCGGTCAGACGGTTTTCAGGCGTCAACTCGTCGATGGTGGGGCAATCCACGATAAAGGCCGGGGTTTTTCCCTGCCCGGAAAGCTCCCAGGCCATGAAAGCGCCCAGGTTGGAGGGGTGATCCTCCACGGCGCCGTTTTCCAGGGCTGTGAGCATGGCCTGGCTAATCCGATAGGTCCCCGCCTGGGGATTGGGCAGCATGCCGCCCCGGGACATGATCATGGCCGCGCGGCACGGGTCGATTTCGTGCTTTTCCAAGGTGCGCCGCACCGCCGCCAGCCTGGCACTGGCTTCTTCAACCATGGAAGCGCCGGAGTGTGCGCCGGACTTGTCATGCTCGATCACCACGTTCAACACCGGGGCGTCGCCGTCAAATACAGCCACCTGGGTGGATACGGAGCCGGGGTTGATGGTCACGATTCTGGGGCTTGGGAAGAGCGGCGAAGTCCGCACCAACGGCTTTGTTGCTTTGATCCTTGTGAGCAAAAGCAGCTTGGCGCCCCGGATTACCTGCAGCACGCTGGACCCCCTGGAATAATCCAGGACTTGGCCGTCCATGCCGCCCATGATCAGGGAGCTTTGGGCCTCGGGATACTGGGTGTTGAACAGGTGGTACAGCATGTTGCCTTCGTCCAGGCTGGGGACGATGAGCACATTGGCTTTACCCGCGCTTTCGAATTCGTCCAGCCTGTTTTTTAGCTTCACCTGGGCGGCTTCCCGGGACACGGCCACGGAGATTTGCAGTTCGCCCGTGATAGCAATGTCCTTGTAGGCCGGGTCCGATTCTTTGAGGGCCGCCATTTTTTGGGCGGCCAGGGGTTCCGCCTGGCGTATGGCTTCCACGGACGGTCCCTGGCCGCTTCCCTTGGTGGAGTAGGAGATCATGGCGCCGTTCACCCCGGAGAGAACTGTTGCCGGAAAAATGTCCCGGAGGGTTTTACAGGCGCCCACGGCAATGTCGGATAACTGTTCAGGCGACGGTTTTAAATTAAGGGCCACGTCGGCGAACATAACTACATTATTTTCCCACAAGGGATTTTCTTCGTCGGGCAGGCAGAACAGGCCCATTTCAAAGGCCGTGCCCGAAGACTTGATCAAACGCAGGCAGGGGGCCAAAAAGTCCTTGGTGGAATTAGCCACGCCGCCCAAACAGGCGTCGGCGTATCCCAGGCGAACCAGCATGGCGCCAAAGAACACGGGATTGAGAATTTTCTCCCTGGCTTCCATGGAGGTGAATTCCCACTTGCGGCCCTTGGAGGCTTCCTGCAAGGTCATAGCCAGCTCTTCCTTCAAGTCGCTCTGGGCCGGATTCACGATTTGCACCTGGGAGAAAAAGCGGTCCCGGGGGCAATAAAGCTCCGCGCTTTTGTAATCGCACAGGGACCGGATTTCCGCAGCCTCTCCGATCAGCACCACCCGGGCCTGGTTAATCAGGCCGGAAGCCGCCGAGATGATTCTCGGATCGTTGGCTTCGGGAAACACGATGACGGGTTTGACTGCGTCGGGCGCGGAAAGCATCCCGTTAAGCTGTTCGTCCACTAATTTGTCAAGATCAATCATGACTGCCGCCTGCTACATTAAAATCTGTTTTTTGATTTCCTCGCCGGGAGAGGAAAGAATCGCATTGCCCAGCAAAAGCCCGGATTCCGCAAGACACTGGCTTCCGGCTTCCACGGCGGCCTGCACCGATCCGATGCGGCCGGTGAGCGTCACCACGGCCTTGCCTGCCAGGCCGGTGGCCAGGCGGATGTCAATCAGGTCCACGTTGGCGGCCTTGACCGCCTTGTCCGCCGCCATGACCGCGGATGCTGAGGAGTAAGTTTCGATCACGCCGATGGCGCGGATTTCCGGCACGATGACGGATGAACTGATTGCCGGAAATACGTCCGGGTGGATGTGAGTGAGCACGAAATGATCGGCGATGAACTCGTCGGCGATGCGCAGGCCTTTTTCCACGGATCGCTTGACCGCCGCCGTGTCTCCGGCCACCATAATGAGGTAGCGCCCCGGGCAAACGGGACGGGCCAGGACCAGCTCCACGTTGGCCTCTTTGACCATATCGTCGGCGGTCATTATCCCGCGGGCCACGCTGTTCAGCTCCACGATTCCCATTGATTTAAACATTGCCATTCTCCTTTTTCACAAGAATCTTTTCGGAATCCACGGCTATGACTTTGCCGGAGATCGAAGCATGAACGCGGGCGCCCAGCGCTTTTTCAGGAATTTCCGCAACCACCTGGCCGCAGGCCACTGCGTCGCCCACCGAAACCACGGGCGTGGAAGGCGCTCCGATGTGCTGGCGCAGGTACAGGCCGACCACGTCGGGCTGGGCCGGATCGATCACGGGCTCCGGGTGAACGTCGTAAGCCAGCAGATCCAGCTTGCCCAACAGGCGCTTGACCGGCACGCGGCGGTAATCCGTATAAGGATGGCGGCCCAGATCTTCGCCGCCCACGTCCTTGGGCCGGATTTTCAACTGCTGCTTGATGGCCCGGTTAACCTCCCGGGGGGAAATCTGCATGGGGCAGGCCCATTTTTCGCAAATGCCGCATTCGGAGCAAAGAAGCGCCTGCTGCT
Organism: Desulfatibacillum aliphaticivorans DSM 15576; assembly: GCF_000429905.1. Classification (NCBI taxonomy): domain Bacteria; kingdom Pseudomonadati; phylum Thermodesulfobacteriota; class Desulfobacteria; order Desulfobacterales; family Desulfatibacillaceae; genus Desulfatibacillum; species Desulfatibacillum aliphaticivorans. The sequence continues at coordinate 185,155 of NZ_KE386982.1, forward strand.
TGATCGGATGATCCACGGGCAAAGCCAGGGAGCGCATGATCAAATGCGGGTGCAGGTTGTGGCCCAATTGAAACCGGGGGCAAAGATCCGTGCACAGGGAGCACTGGCAGCAGGCCAGGCGGGTCACGCGCATAAGCTGGTTGATGTCCGTTGTCTTGCCTTTAATCACATTGTGTTCCGCAGGCAGGACAATGAGGCCCGAGGTAGTCTTGGTTACAAAGGCTTTTTCCGGATCGTCCAGAACCCGGCCCATCATGGGGCCGCCGTCGATCACCTTGCAGTCCGGCCTGCGCGCGCCCCCGGCCAACTTCAGCACGTGAGAGACGGGAGTTCCCACGGGAACCCGCACAACAATGGGCTTCATGACCTCGCCGGCCACGTTCAGGGTCCGGTGGGTTACGGGCTTGTCTTCCATAGCCTGGGACATATTGAACACGGACTCGGAGTTGGAAACCACCACCCCGACCTCCAGGGGAATTCCCCCCTGGGGCACAATGCGGCCGGTGGCTTCGTTCACAAGCACGTGCTCGTCTCCGCCGGGGTAGAAGTCCTGCATCTTAAAGACGGACATGTTGCGGCCGCCGGTGAGGCCTGCGTCGGCGACCTTCTGCTCCAAAATCGCAACCGCGTTCCGGTGCTTGGCCTTGACGCCGATCATGGCCTTTTCGGCGCTCACGGCATCCATGACCAGCCCCAGGCCTTTGATGATGTCGTCCGAACGGGTTTCCATCAAGTGGATGTCCGAACAGAGCAGGGGCTCGCAGGATGCGCCGTTGATCAGCACGGTGTCGGCCTTGGCGTCTATCTTGACGTGGGTTGGAAACCCGGCCCCGCCGGCGCCGACTACGCCTGCGGCCCTGGTTTTTTCTACAAGCGGATGCGTCATGGTTCTATCCTTTCAAGTCCGGCTTAAACGATTCTAAAGGAGTCGATGAGCACGCACCGCCGTTGACGGCAGAAAGACTTGGCCGAGGTAATGCCTTCCCCTGTGGGGCCGGCGATGGTGAAGGTCGCGTGCCCTTCGCCGTTCAGGCCGATGCCGCTGTACGAGGGGCCGTTCTTCACGAAAATGGTGGTCTGGATGGCCCGGGCCAAAGCGGTCAGGTGCTCCACGTTGGTGGAGTGCATCATGGCGGTGTGCCGGTTGCCCTGCTCCACTTTCACGGCCAGGTCAATGCCTTCCCACACGTCCTTGACGCGAACCAGGGGCAGCACGGGCATCATCTGCTCGATCCAGACCATGGGATGCTTTTTGTCAGCCTCGAACACCAGGCAGCGCAGTCCCTTTTTTCCGGCCAGGCGGGTGATGCCTGCGCCTTCGATAATCACGGACGCGTCCTTGCCCACGTAGTCTTTGACCACGTGATTGTCGTGGATCACGGTTTCGGTGACCTTTTGCGCTTCCTCGGGAGTCAGGATTGCGGCCTTGCCCGTCTCTTCCATGAACTTCAAAAGGTTGTCGGCCACCTCATCCACGGCGATGACTTCCTTTTCGGAAATGCAGAAGATGTTGTTGTTGATGGAATGACCGGCTATGATTTCTTCCGCAGCCTTGCGGATGCACGCGGTTTCGTCCACCAGAACCGGAGGGTTGCCTGCGCCGGCGCCAATGGCTTTTTTGCCGGACGAAAGGACAGCCGTAACCACTCCGGGTCCGCCCGTGGCCACCAGCACGTTGATGCCGGGATGCGCCATGATTTCGCCCGCGGTTTCCATGGTCGGCTTGGCGACCATGCCCACGCAGCCCTCGGGGCCGCCGTTTTCCACGATCACCTTATGAAAGGTGCGGATGACCTCGGTGCTGATTTTGAGCGCGGAGGGATGCACGTTGTAAACCACCGTGTTGCCGCCTGCCAGCATGGAAATGGTATTGTTGATCAGGGTGCCGGTGGCGTTGGTGACGGGAGTCAAGGAGCCGATCACGCCGAAAGGAGCGTACTCGATGAGGGTCAGGCCTGCGTCGCCGGAGAGCGCCTTGGCGTCCAGGTCTTCGGTTCCGGGCGTCTTGGTTGCCGCCAGGATGTTTTCCGCGATTTTGTCTTCCACGCGGCCCAGGCCGGTTTCCGCCACGGTCGCCTTGGCCCATTCCTCATTTTTTTCCAGGGAAATTTTCCGAATGGCCGTGAGGATGGCTTCCCGCTTTTCAAGCGAAAGGGAGACCAGACGCGGCTGGGCTGCTTTCGCCTTGGCCACGGCGTCGTCAATGGTTTCGTAAATCCCGTCGCCCGTGGGCTGGCAGGAATCGTCGTCCTTGTTCATCATTTCCATGATCACGCTGGCGACCATGTCTTCCAGTGCAAATTCTTTCACGCTCATTTTGTCTCCTTGCTCTTTCGGCCGGTTTAAGGCGGCCGCCTCGGCCCTTTGGGGCCGATATCCTGCTTGAAAATTTTTATATCAGGTAAAAGGCCCCTTCCAGGATGTCCGAATCCGCGCCTTCCTTGCGCCCTAAGTCCTGGATCTTATTGGCGAGATCCGTCAGATCCTCCAGGGTTTTGGGAAGAATCGGCAATAAAGCCTGGGCCGTTTTTTCCATTTGCTCCAACGCGTTGGCCGCCGCCTGGGCCACAACCATGTCCTGTGCTACGGATCCTCCGCTCACTCCAACGGATCCGACAACCTCTCCGTCCAGGCTCAAAGGCAGGCCGCCGCCGAAAATGACCATCTTGCCCTGGTTGGTCAGTTCCAGACCGGCAAGCTCCTGGCCTTGCTCCACCAGCCTCCCGGCTTTTTGGGTGGACATGCGGAGCGCCGCGGCGGTAAAGGCCTTGTTCACCGCAATGTCCGAGCTGACGGGCAAAGCCTTGTCCATGCGCTGGAAGTGAACCAGCTCCCCTCGGGCGTCTGCGAATGCGATGACCATGGGGACTTGGATTTCCAGGGCTTTTTTCCGGGCGATGCGGGCCAGCACGCGAGCCAGGTCGTTACAGATGTGCGTCATGATTTCCATGGCTCAACTCCTCAGTCAGCAAAATCCGGATTTCCGCAACCCATGAAAGGGAGAACAAAAGGTCGGACAACCGGTTGATGTACTTCAAAATCAATGCGTAGCTTTCAACGTCTCCCGCGGCGGCCCAAGCCTGGCGCTCTGCGCGGCGGCAGATGGTCCGGGCCACATGCAGGGAAGCGCCGGCCAACGTCCTGCCTGGACTCACAAAGAATCCCGGAAGCCCGAAAGCCTTCTCCAGAATATCGATGGCCTCTTCCAGGGATTGGATGTCGTCTGCGTTAATGGGGGCGGACAGCTTGCTCCAGTATTTGGGGCTGCTGGAAAGCTGCATGCCCACCCGGAACAGGTCCCGCTGAATATTCACAATCATTTCGGCAAAAGGGGCGCATGCAGGAAACTGGTTGAGCTGGGCGCGGCACACTCCCAATTGGGCCGTGAGTTCGTCCAAGGTTCCGTAAGCTTCCACCCGGGGATCGGCCTTGGAAACCCGTTCTCCGGAAAGCAGGCTGGTTTTGCCTTTATCGCCTCCGCCGGTGTAAATGCTCATGGCTTCTCTCCTCAGTTCACGTCGATCTCGTCGATGATCCCGATAATAGCTGCGTCCACGGGAGCCTTCTCCGTCTCGCACGCCTTGGACGCGTTGGAGCCCGTCGTCACAATCACGTGCTCGCCGGTTCCGGCGCCCACTGTATCCACTGCCACCAGCAGTTCGCCTTCTATAGGAGTCCCATCGGGTTGCACGGCCTGCACCACCAGTATTTTGGAGCCCACCAGCAGCTCGTGCTTGCTCGTGGCCACTACGGTTCCTATGACTTGTCCTAAAATCATGATCTGTCCTTTCCATTGCCTGGACCCTTAACCCTGGGGTGCGGCGATGATCTCAATCCCCCAGCCAGAGGCCATTTCCCTGGCAAGAGGGGTAACCACGGCGCCAGGCGTCGTATGAATAGGCGTTCCTGCTTCGCGAGCTTGCTTAACATGCCCGGCGTCCACCAGCCGGATCGGGCCAAAGTCAGGGGGGGCGGGACTTTGGGGGGCCGAAGGCCGGGACGCCGGGATGTTAAGGGGCGACCGACCGGGTTGGTCGCTATCTGCGGGGCGGAAGAAACGCAGGGAAGCGGGGCCGAGATCTCGGCTCCAGGTCAGTCTTGCGCCGAAATTGGAGAACTCAAGCAGGCGGTGGGCCAAAGCCTCCATCAGGGCCGGCGCGCCCTGATCAAGCCCTATGAGTTTACGGTCAGGTGAGTTTGGCGCGGCGCCATCAATGGCCGCCACGACTGGCTTACCCATGAATAGGGCCTGAAGAATTATATTCGCGGCCAAAGTGTCCGGGGTCATGCTGCAAACGCGGGAAAGAGACGCCACGCTCAGCATGGGGATAACCACGCCGGAGCATTTTTGCACCTGGCTGAACCAGGAGTCTTTTTCCATGGCTTCCGCGTTAGGCCAGGGCATGAGCCTTTTTTCCAATACGTCTCCGTAAAGGCGGCATGCCGACTCGCTTGTCAGGACGCGAAGCATGGTCCCGTTAAGCATGAGGTGTTCCAGCCCGGACAGGGCCTGCGTAAATCCAGCAGTAGCGCCCGTGAACAGGGCCAGCACATAACGGTCCGCATCTTCGTCACGGCTGGCCCTGGCCACAGCGTAGAGCACCTGCTGAACGAGTGCCTTGATTTCAACTGTCTTATAATTTAAGGTATTATTATCTTTATTCATTTGCCGCCGCCTTTCTTCCCGAGGCGGCCAGCGCCGCATGCAACGCCGTGCCCAGGGGGGTGACTAATAGGGGATCGTCAGGCAAAAAGACGGGCAGGCCCGTTTCCTGGGCGATAACTTCGTCCGCTCCGGGGAAGCTGGAAGTCCCGCCCACTAAATAGATTTGTTTCGGTTTATGGGATGCTGTGTGCTCCCGGACTATGGCGCCCATTTTCTCAAAGACCGGCATGACCATTCCCGCCAGCATGCGCTGATGGGCCGGGTTGTTCTTCATGGCTTCGGCTTCTTCAATGGAAATGCCCATGCTGCCCGCGATGACCAAGTCCAGATGATGGCCGCCGGTGGGCTCGTCGCCGGTGTATACCACTTCTCCATCTTCCAAAATGGAGATGCCCGTGGTGCCGCCGCCGATATCCACCACGCAACCGGAGTCAATGCCTAAAGCCAGGGCGGCCGCGCTGGGCTCGTCCACCAGGCTGACGGCTTCCAGGTCCGCGCCGTTCAAAATGTGGCCGAAGGCCTGGCGGTTTCTGCCCATGGTGCCGGGAGGGTAGGCGGCTGCGGCGTCTTTGATGTCAAAGCCCCTGGAGCGCAAAACCTGCACATGGGTCTTGAGAATGCTCATAACGCCCATGTAATCGAAGACCAGGCCGTCCCGAACCGTTGACTTGGAGCGGGTGGTCATGCCTGCCACAGGCGTTCCGTCCTGATCCACCACGGCGGTGACGATGTTGGCGGTCCCCAGGTCCACGCCTGCCCAGAGGGGGCTGCCCGGGCGGGGCGCGTTTTCCAGGGAAAGGCTGTCGCGAAACTGCCTTATTCTTTCGTTGATGGCTTCCATGTTTGCGTCTTTCATGGCTGCACCGCCTTTAAAGCCTGAATGGCCGCTTTCTCCGCCTGTTTAATCTCGGAGGGCGTTCCGGATACGGACAACCGCCCCACAGCCCCGACTTCCACGCAATCCACCAGGGTGACGTCCACCTGTTTTTCCACTTCATTGGCGGCCAAAAAGATGTACGCGGCGGGCTCGCATTCCACGGTGAGCAGGTCCTTGCCCGGAATCAGCAAAGATCCGTTCCGGTACACGTTCATCAACTGGGCGTGGTACGGGCTGACCTTGTTAATAATCAGGGAGCTCAAGACTTCCGGCTTGGTTTTGTCCTTTTCGGTGAAACCCAGCCCCTTCAATGCTGCGCTGCCTGCATAAAGCACGTCCTGCTGAGACTTGGCATGGATCTCCATGTACCCGAAATACCGCTCGCAAAGGGATTTCCCCAGTTTGACCGGACTGGCCTTAAGCGCCAGGTCAATGGCTTGGTTGATCAGGATGCCGGGCTGCACTTCCATCACAAGGGAGGACTCCCCGCCTATCGGCAGGAACCCTGGCGAGCTTGCAGCGGCCACCCCGGCCAACTGGGGCTGGAGGCGATCAATAAAGGCGTATGCACGAAGGGAATTCAAAGGGACAGACTCCTATTTCCTGGATTTCGGCTTATTGCCGCCGTCTGTTTTCGCCGGCGCAGTCTTGCCCGAGTCCGCCTGCTTTTCCGGCGTTTTGGGGCTGGACGCATTTTTTGCTTCCGAAGCGGTAGGTTTGGAGGATTTTGTTTTTGCTTCGGGTTTGGACGCCTGCTTGGCGGGCGCCTCTTTCGTGTCTTTTACGTCTTTCGCCTCGGGCGCCGCTTTCTCAGCGGGCGCTTCCTCCTTGTCTGCAGTTGCGGTTGCAGGCTTGGATTCAGAGGCTTTTACTGCGCTTTCCTGGCTTCCTTTGGATTCCTTTTCGGACGACGAACCGGAGGGGGCGCCGTCTTCGGGTTCGCTGTCGGACCCATTGAATGGCGGTACGTTGTCCTTTCCGCATATTTCCGTATCGATCACTTGGTCATCCGGACGAGGGATGACATGCGCCGCGACCAGATTGCCAAGTTTCTGGGCGGTTGCAGCGCCTGAACTGACAGCGGCCTTAACCGCGGCTACGTCCCCGGTCAGCTTGATGACCATGTAGCCGGCCCCGTTAAATTCGTAGCCCAAAAGCGTGACGTTGGCGGCTTTTAAAGCGGCGTCCGCCGCTTCCACCGCGCCCACCATGCCCAGGGTTTCGATAAGGCCGATGCTCTTTACTTTCTTCATTGATATCCCTTTCGCCCGGGATTCGGCCCAGGCCTCACTGCTTGCAACTAATTTAGTTTATCCTTGGTTCCTGAATCCCCGCATGGACCGGCCGTGTCCGCCGGGTCCATGATGAACGGGTTGCCTTTGACCAGCCGGGCCGCGTTTCGGCCCAGCCTGTACAGGGACTCTTGGGACACCTCTTCCCAAGTCAGGTGGAAGAGGGGACGCTTTTCAGGCAGGTCCCTGTGATGGAGCACCACTCCGGTAATGGCGCCGCCGGCAGCCGCTTTAACGGAAAGCCCCACGTTGATCCGGGAGGCCTTCGCCGCCTGACTGGCCGCCAATATCGCGTCGTTTTCCTGGGAATCCCTTTTTTCACAAGGGATTCCTTCTTCCTCCAGGCCGTTTTCCAGGGCCTGGACGAACCAATCGGGCGCTTCTCCCAATACAACCAGGTAAACGGCCGGTTTTTGAGCAACTTGCAGAAGCGGAGATCCCATGATCAGCATCCTTTCCTGGAAAGGCACAGGCCGGTGGCCACGGCGTTTCTGGGGCCTTCGCATCCGCGAATGTTCCCCTTGCCCAACACCGGGCCGTACTCCGCCAGGGCGTCGGCGATCATTTCCGGGATTTCAAAATCCAGGGCCGATCCGCCCACCAGGGCCACAAAGTCGATAAGCCTGATGTTGCCGCCGGGCGCTACCTGCTCCAAAGCCCTCAGGGCGTTTCTTACAAAAACCTTTTCCTTGGCTTTACGGCGCACGTTTACGATCTGGTTCAGGTTGAGATCGTGCATGATGGGAATGGGGCCGTTTTCGCCCAGGATAGCCACCCTGCCGAACAGGGAGGGATCCAGGTGGGCGTCGAAAAACTCCACGGCCCCGGTTTCGTGCCGCATGTGAAAGAGGGTTTCCACCTTGGCCAGGGGATAGCGCTTGATGTCCTCGGCCAGGTCGGGATCGTCCAGGCCAAGCTCCGTGTTGATGAGCATGGTCACCATGTCTCCCGCTCCGGCCATGTGGATGGACTTGACCGTTCCGTCCCGATGAATGATGGAGGCGTCGGTGGAGCCTCCGCCCAGGTCCAGGATGGCCAGGGGCGCTTCTGCGCCGGGGGTGGTCAGGGCGCCGGTGATGGCCATTTCAGCCTCCACGCCGCCGATTTCCACTTCCACGCCGGTTTCCTCTTTTAATTTGGCCGCCAGGCGCTGCATGGGAATATTCTGGGTCATGACCATGGCCGCCAGGCCCACGGCCGTGCCGCGGGTGAATTCCCCGGCCAGGCCGCCCAGCACATGCTGGGGCTGGAGGGTGTTTACGGCCAGCACATCCTGTATCTTGATGAGGCTTACAGGCTGGTCCGTCAGTTCGGCCATAACGGTTCTGACCCGTTCGAACATGCCGTGGGCGTTGGTGCCGGGCTGGGACTGGATTTCCTTCAGCGGCGCCACCCTGGCCAACTTCTCCATGATGGCGTCGGCGCCCAGTTCCACGTCCACGGTCTCCTTGGCGGTTTCGCCCACCAGGGTGATGGTCCCGGCCGGAATCCGGCGCTCCTGGACGTCGCCCTTGGGGGTTTTGATCACCACCCCGGACCGGTTGCCGGTGAGGGCCCTGGCAATGGGGGTAATCTGCCGGGTTTCCTCCGGGGATAATTCAAACAGGGTGGCGATGTCGTATGGATTGGACAATTTTTCGATGGACCTGCCCACGCGGGCCACTTCCAGCGCCGCGGGCATGCCCAAAGGAACTTTGTCGATATGCTGGACTTCATCCACAATGGGGATAGGGGAGGTCAGGCGGTTGTATATCAGAACGCCGTCGTCCTTTTTTACTATCGCGCCGGTTATTTTGACGCCCTTGGCGACTGCGGCGTTGATCATCTCCGCCGCCTGGGTAAAGTCCACGCCGCCGTCAATGACGGCAATGCAGGGAGCGCCGGGGGCGGTCTGGGTCAGGTCGCGGATATCTACGGTCACTCCCTGACCCAGACCCAGCCCGCCTGGTGTATCCGGATTATGTCCGATCATGGCCGATTCCGTGATGACGGTTTCCGTAATGGTCTCCATGGCTACATCTCCGATTACGGGCGTCGCCTTATTCAACAGAATCAGGTCCAGATCGTTCCGGGTCATGGAAACTGCGGCCATGGCTTTGTCCACGGCGTCAATGACGCACATGGCGTTGCGCAGGGTGCCTTTCAGGCCTATGGTTCTCACAAGAGCGCTGGACAAAAATTGGATGTCGCCGCCAATTCTCGCCACAGCCACTTCCGTGGAATTGTTCCCTATGTCTACACCAGCAATGAGCATTTAACTTCTCCACTGTCCTCCGGCGATCGCCTGACTAGCGGTCTCCTTTGAGCCGGTTGTTCTTCTCGTAAACGTCAGCCGCTTCCCGCACCAGTTTGGCGCAGGCGGGGGCCTGGTACTTCTGTTCCAGTTCCTCGGCCATGGAGATCATTTCCTGCTTGGTTGCCCTGTAGGGGCGCAGGAAGTTGTACATCTCCAGCAGTCTGGCGTCGGGGATCCGGGTCATCTCGCCGGCGCGGGCCAGGTTGTTGGCCAGGTTGGGGCGGTTGACGCTCTTGGCGATTTCGTTCTGATACGCCAGGGTTTCCGGGCGGGTCTTGATATCGTCGAACTGAATGTCGCCGGCGATCACCTTTTCAATGGTGATGTCGTCCAGGCCCAGTCCGGTGGCGGACTTGACCAGGTCTTTGCGTTTGATTCCCAGAGGATAGGAGCTGGCGTCCAGCTTGCCGCCCTGGCTTGCAGGGGCGGACAGGCCTTCGGACTGAAGCTTGGTCAAAACGTTTCTTACGGCGCTTTCCAGGGCTTCGGGGGAGGTTCCGTCTCCGACCTTCCGGATGATGTCTGCTATCTGATCTTTCGTAAAACTTACCATTTTTATCTCCTTCGCATCCCAGCGGCCTGGTTAGCCCTGAACCACTTCAAGAATTTTCTTTTGCGGGTCCAAAAACTGCACTTCCTTGTTGTGCAGCAGGGCTGCAAGACCCTGGTACCTGGGCCTGGCCATGGGATCGTTTTTCACGGGAACCGGATTGGGGTTCTCGCCCTTGGCGTATTTGGCGGCGTTTTTGCCGATAGCCCGGAACGTTTCAGCTTCTACCAGGGGGGCCTGGGGGAAAAGCTCCAGGTTCTGCAGGGGCGCAAGATCCTTCTGATGGATGACGGAGGTCCCTCTGGAGAGGATGCCGATTCCAACGCCGGAACCGCTCAACTGGGCGGCGGCGTGAGCCAGGAATGCCACGTCGGCGGTTTGGTAATTCCGCACGAACCTGGCCGTCAGGCCTTCTTCCTCGATGCCTGCAGCCACTTCGGCCAGCACCACGGAATGGGGAATGTCAATAATGGTCTTGGTGGGAGTGACGCCGAATCCCGGAGGCACGGCAACCACCACTTCCTTGGGGTTGTTCCCTGCCTGGGCGGGCCCTTTTTCGATGAAGTTAAGGGGCTTGTCCGTATCCACCGCGGCGGGAGCAGGAGCGGCCGCGCCGCCCGCCATCTGACCCACGACTTCGGTAATGATCTGTCTTAGCATCTCTTCTGTGAGTTTCATTTTCTACTCCCTATATGTCTTCAGGGCTGATGGCCTGGGGAATGTTCTTGAGCAGCTCCCAGCGTTCGCCTTCCAGGCGGTAGCCGGTGCCGGGGCCCATGTAATCGTTGCGGTCGTTTATCGCGCTCTTGACGTTGAAGTTCTCGTCAACGATCGCGGAGGTGTGCAGATAATCGCCCGAAACCTTTTGCTTAAGCATTCCCAATACGGATTCCGCAACGTCCTGGAAGCCGTGCTTGTGCAGAGCCCTGACAATGTCCAGGCCGGTTTTGCCGGACTTGAGGAACTCTTCAATGGCGCGAAGGTCTTCCGGCTGGTTGCGGTCAGGCATGTCCTTGGATCCGTGGGCGTAGGTGGCTGCTTCCACTTCTTCGTCGGTGATTGCGGGGAAGCCTACTTCCTGGAAGACGGCCTGCATGGCGCGGGCGGCCTTGTTCCTAACGGCGATGATCTGCTCTTCGGTCACGGGACGCAGGGCCATGTCGCACTGGAGGTCGCGCTGCAAAACGAGCATGTCGTCGAAGTCGTCGGAGTCGTGGGTGGAGCCTGCGAACATGTTATCGTAGTTGGGCACCCCGGAGTACCCGGAGAACACATAGTCGGTGCCGGGCAGGAACTGCATAAGCATTCTGGCGGTGTTCCTGATGGGGGAGTGGGTGAAGGTCTGGTCGTTGCCGGAAGCCACTTCCAGGTCCAACAGAACCGTGGCCACGTTTTCGGCCAGGACGGCGCGGATGCCCCCCGGGACTGCGCCGGGAACGCCGATGCAGGAGATGGAGCCGTTCTGGAGGCCCTGCACGCCGGCGCCCTTGGTGATCATAATGCACTTGATCTCAAGGTAAAGCATGGATTTTTTGTTGGCGTAGCCCATCTGCACTTCCGATCCTGTGCCGGAGGTGAAGCGCATTTTGATGCCGCGGGAGGCGTAGGCGGAAGCCAGGAAAGCCTTGGACCACGGGGTGTCGTCGCCGTCTACGAAGACCTGGTCCGTGCCGTAAACGGAAACGGTTTCAGCGTAGGCGGTGAGGCCCTTCATGCCCATCTGAAGCTCCATGGCTTCTTCCACGGCGCACTGGGTCAGGGTGCCGCGGCATCCCACCTGACCGCCGATCAAAAGAGCAATGGCGTTCATGGGGGCGTAACGGGCGATGCCGACGGTGGTTTCCAGTTCCTGGAAGCCGCGGTAGGAGCCTTCGGCGGAGTCGGCGGCCAGCAGAGCCGGGGTGTCCTTGACGTTGGTGATGTGAGCCTGGTTGGCGGGCGTCTTGCGGCAGCGCAGTTTCTGCATGGCCATCATGAGCTCAACCACGTTCATTTTCTTCAGGATGTCCAGGATCTTGGCCGGGGTCAGGCCCGGAACCAGACGCTTGATTTCAGCGCCGGACACATTGATGTCCACCAGCTTCTTGGCGAATTCCAGGGAGTCAATGGCCATGGCTTCGGCCGCCACGTTCACGTCGATGCAATGGTTGGCGATAAAGGTGTCGATCATGTCGAATTCCGCGCAGGGAATTCCGTCCATTTCCACAACCTTGCCGTTTTCTATTTTGAGTCCGGGTTTCGGGTCGTAAGGGCTGTCCATGGCAACGAGTCCGACTTCAGCCCATTCCTTGATGAATCCGTCTTTGTTGACGGCCCTTTGTTCCAGGACCTCAAATCGCTTTTGTCTTTTCTGCAATTTGGCACGCTCCTTTTCTTAAATGTAGGGGATGTGAGCGGAGGGGCAGTCCTGTCCCCAGGCAGCCAGAAGAGGCTTGCCAACTTCACGGCCGGCGATGATGGCCTGACGCACTGCGCCGGAGTCGCCGGAAACGGTGATGAACACTTCGTTGGAGAAGCTGGTGCCGTGAGCCGGAGATCCGTAATCCAGAACGTCTACGTCAGCGGATTTAACGGCCGCGTCGATCATGAGCATGCCGATGACTGCGGGAGCGCCCAGGATCAGGCCGAAAGCCTTGCCTTCGGGAGCGCCGAACACGGTGGTGAGGCACTTGGAGGCGCGAGCGGTGTACTGCAGTTCCAGGTGGCCCATATCATTGGCGTATACGTCGCCGAAGAACTTGGGCAGGTTGTCCAGGGTGACTTCCACGGCGCGGCGAGCGTCGGAAACGTCCTCGGCGCCGAACACGATCAGGGAGCCGTGGCCTGCGCCGCCCTGGGTGTCGCGGGGAAGTTCCACCTTGAGGATTTCGGTGTTGGTGGCCTTGATGGCTTCGTCGGCCGCCATGATCTGGGGGCCTGCTCCGGTGCGGGCGCCGATGATGCCCAGGGAGCGGTATTTCTTGTCAAAGCCCATGATTTCATGGATGGACTGGTCCAGGTTGGCGATGACCAGACCCTGGGTGTTTCCAAACTCGCAAACGCCCACAAACTCGGTCAGGCCGCTGGCGGCGCAAGCTGCGACCGCGGGGGCCGCCGGGCAAGCGGCGGGAGCCGCTGCGGGGGTTTCCACCCTCTTCATAACTTCTTTCATAACGGCGTTTATAATGTCGTCCTGCATGGTAATCTCCCTTATCTGCTATAAGATTGTGTTCGTTGGTCTTATTTGACGCTATCAAGGCCCTGGGGCAGAATGCCTTCCACTTCCGTATGGGGCCTGGGGATGACATGGACGGACACCACTTCGCCAACCTTGGCGGCTGCTGCAGCGCCGGCGTCGGTGGCTGCCTTGACGGCGCCCACATCTCCGCGAACCATAGTCGTGACCAATCCGGAACCGATCTTGATGTTGCCGATCAGGGTGACGTTGGCCGCCTTAACCATAGCGTCGGCCGCCTCTATATTGGCGACGAGGCCTCTGGTCTCAACCATTCCCAATGCTTCTTTTCCTACCATTGTGTTGTCTCCTTCGTTGCCGCCGGGAGCCTTTGCCCGGGGCTTTGCGTTGTTTTCGCCGGTCTGCACCGCGCAGGAGCCGGCATCATCCAAAGTTAAAGCCATGTTAGCCCTTGGCCCGGTTCTGCGTAAATACGGCCCACCCCGTGTTTATGGTTAGGGATTTCAGCTAATTTCATCTTCTGTGCACCGTATTTTTTATAGGGTTCACCCTATATGCCATAGGGTCTTGAAACCCCCAAAAATAGGGTCTCCCCCAGGTCTACAGGACCAGGTTGATAAGCAGTACATTCAGGGCGATCGCCGTGGCCGGCGGGTCAATATGCGTGTCGCAGTTGGTGTTGAAGATTTTGATCGCCATGTCTCCGAACAGGGCGCCCAAAGCTGCAAAAGCCCCGCCCACCAGGATGCCGCCCACCGGAGGCAGGCCCGCGTTCATGGCCATGGCCGCAGCCAGAGCGCTGGGGTAGGCGATGTGATGCGTCGCCGGGGTGTCGAATCCCGTCTGGGTGAAAATCAGGGAAATGGCCGAAAAGCCGAAGGCCAGGGCGAAGATGGGAGTGATGTTGGCCGTGGTGTTGGTCTTGACTACAGCCACGAGGCCGGCCCACATAAGGCCCACGCAGAAGCCCAGGATGATGTTGTACCAAAAGGGCTTGCCCAGAGACATGTACGCGCGCTTCTCGCTTTCGTTGTACATGCCGCAAACGCCCTTTTCGCCGAAGATCAAACGCCCCAGAACGCCGCATGCAAACACGGATACGGCGATGTTATCCGTAGGGACGCCGATCTTGGTTAACCCCGTGGTGATTAAAAGGCCGATGACGCCGAAGACGCCGCCAACCAGCATGACGGAAGGTTCGCCGGTGCCGTTCAGGGAAAGCAGGATGTTCCCGCCTTCTTCAATGTAGCCCTTCTTGCCGGCGTAGGCCGTGGCCGCCACGCCGCCCACGAAGAATACGTGGGGTCCCAGAGCAGGCCCGAAGGCCAGGGGGCCCAAAACGTCGACGGGCTGGCCCAGCATGGCGAAGAATCCCCCGATCACGGCGAAGATGCCTGTCAGAATAAATGCCGGTAGAGCGCCGATGCACGCTCCAACCACGCCGCCCCCAAAGCCGACTAACAATAGTACTAAAAAGTCCATTCCCTTTACCTCTCCTGTGTAATGTTAAGCGTTGATGTGTTCACGGTTGGCCCCGGGTTCGGAGCCCTTAGGTCCGTGTTGGAACCTACGTGCACAAGGGGGCTTCCGGCAATTAGGCGGACACACCATTTTGATGGAGGGAAGGACTCCAATTTGGCGCCCCGTACACCTTATTCGGGCATGGGGGGTATAGGGTGTACGGAACCGCAAACTGGGGTGAGGCCTTAAAACGGGAAATGGGGTGTAAAATTAGAATCTTTACACGCAATAGGGACTAGCGTATTCTTTTTATGCAGTAAAATTTTCGCCTTGGATAAAGACTATGACACAGAACATCATTAAAATTTTGATTACCGAAGACCACGCCCTGGTGCGCAAGGGATTGAAGTCCCTCATCTCCTCCCGATCCGAATTTCAGGTGGTGGGGGAGGCGGATAACGGGCTGGCGGCCATTGAGATGACCCGGAAGTGCAAGCCCGACCTCATCCTGCTGGACTTGTCCATGCCCAAGATGAACGGGCTGGCCACCATGCGCCAGTTGAAAAAGGAGCACCCGGAGGTCAAAATCCTGGTCATCACCATGCACGCTTCCCAGGACTACCTTATCCCCGCGCTCAAGGAAGGGGCGGACGGTTACCTGCTGAAGGGCGACGATCCCCAGGAGTTGTTCATGGCCATCCGGGCTATCATGGACGGCAAGGCTTATTTAAGCTCCGACCTCTCCGGGCAGTTGATCCACAGCGTGATCAACCCGGACACAAGAGAGGCCGCGGACCCCCTGGCAAGCCTGACTCAAAGGGAAAAAGAGGTTTTTCAACTGGTGGCCGAGGGCAACACCAACCAGCAAATCGCGGACCTGCTCTTCATCTCTCCCAAGACCGTGGACAAGCACCGGACCAACCTCATGAAAAAGCTGGACCTGCACAGCGCCAGGGAAGTATCCAACTTCGCCCTTAAAAACGGAATTATCCTCAATACATGACCCCCTGGTTTTATGCAGGGTCCCATAACGGTATTATGCAAACGCCCCCGACAAACGTTTCCCCCGAAGAATTCGAAAAGCTCATGGACTGCCTGCCCATGGCCTGCCGAATGTTTGAATTGAAACCCGACGGCCGCCTGTTTTTCGTCAAAGCCAACCCTGCCGCGGACGACCTTTTCCAGCGCAAGCACGCCTCCATCAGCGGGCTGCCCATGGAAGAGGCCTTTCCCGAGCTTAAAGAGTCCGTCATTCCCAGATCGTATAAGGAAGTTTTGGAAACGGGGAACAACTGGAGGTATCAGGGGGGATTCTTCCGGCAGAACGGGGCCTTTTTGGGATTGTTCAACGTCAATGTTTTCCGCATTAGCTCCAATCGGCTGGCGTCGTTCTCTTCACCCCATGACGGCCAGGAAACCGAAATCATCTTTCATCAAAAAAAGATGGATGTGGAAAAAATCAATATTTCCTATCCGAATGTTGAGCCCAAAAAAATCCTATCCGGCGACCTGCATGTGGACGCCATCCAAAACCTGCGCGCTCCCAGGATACCCGTCTTTGACGATCAGGCGGACGATGAACTGAACGGCCTGGATTTTGACTTCACCGATTTGTTCACCATCAACGAACTGGAAAAAATTCAGGACGCCTTCACCAACGTCACTAACGTGGCCTCCATCATCACCCTGCCCGACGGCCAGCCCATCACCCGGACCAGCAATTTTTGCCTGCTGTGCGACCTGATCCGGCAAACTCCCAAGGGCATGGCAAATTGCGTCCAGTCCGACGCCCTTATCGGCAAGCCCAATCCCCACGGCCCAACCCTTCGGCCCTGCCTGAGCGCAGGGCTCTGGGACGGCGGCGCAAGCATCATCATCGCCGGAAAGCACGTGGCCAACTGGCTGGTGGGGCAGGTGCGCCTTTCCCCCAAACCCAACACGGACAGGCTCATGCACTACGCCGAGGAAGTGGGGGCGGACCCCACGCAGCTTGTGGAGGCCTATGAATCCGTGCCGGTCATGCCCTTCGCTGAGTTCTACCGCGTCTGCCACTCCCTGTTTTTGTTCGCCAACCTCATCTCCGACATGGCCTATCAGAACCTGCGCCTGGTGCGGGCCCATATGATGCAGGAACAAACCGCCAAAGCCCTCCAGGCCTCGGAATCCCGGCTGCAAAACCTGTCGTCCAAGCTCATTCTCACTCAGGAGGAGGAGCGGCGCCAACTGGCCATCGAACTGCACGACGGCATCGGCCAGTCCCTCACCGCCGTCAAGTTCAGCGTGGACAACATCCTGTTGAATATAGACAACCCGGACCTGAATATCCGGGACATCACCAAGACAGCCAGCCAGATCATCAAGGCCAGCATCGCCGACGTACGGCGCATGCAGGTGGAGCTGCGTCCCAGAATCCTGGACGAACTGGGCATCATCGCCACCATCAACTGGTTCTGCCGGGAGTTCAAGTCCATCTACACCCACATCAATCTGAACATCAACGTGGACGTGGAGGAGGAGCAGGTCTCGCCTCAGCTTAAGCCGGCGGTGTTTCGGATCATCCAGGAGGCGTTCAACAACGCGGCCAAGTATTTTGAAGGGGATGAGATTTCCTTGTCGTTCACGGAAAAGGGCGGACGCCTGCATTTGGAGATTAAGGATAACGGCATCGGTTTCGACCTGGACGAGGTGCTGTCCTCACGGGAGCTGAACCGCGGCCTGGGACTCGATTCCATGCGGGAGCGAGCGGAACTCTGCAACGGCGTCCTGGAGATCATCAGCTCCGAAGGCCAGGGCGCAACCATCAAAGCCTCCTGGCCGGCGGCGTAGACTTGCTCCCAACCAGTCGCAGTTTTATAGAGGGTAGTTTTTGAAGAGATTTCTGCGATTGGAAAAGTGGCGCCATTATTTTAACGTGTTCTGCAAAGACCTCCTGATTATGATCTCAAAGCCAGAAAGCAAAATTAAAAAAGACCTTGCAATATTATGACGAAAAAAGTATTTAAATACCACTATTATTGGTTACTCACTTGTTTTTCATAAAGTTCTCTCAATTGGCCTTTCAAAGCATTTACATGCTGTAGCGTTTTTTCTCTCCTAAACGGGAGAATGGCAATATGTATGTTCTTGCGGGGTAAATCCCCTTCGCTTTGCCGCGTTCTACGTTAAATATGAAGAAGAGAGTCGCCACGGGGCCAACAAGAACCAGGTTCATAAGTTAGAATTATACATCAATAAATGAGGCGAAAATTAGCATAAATTGTAATTACGTTAGAACCGTTACGAGTGGTTTGATGTTGTTATAACAGTGTATCGGGGAGGCTTCATACCTATGAAAGATGAAGATGTAGGTGGTGAAACTAAAGTATACGGTGATTTAGTTGCAGGGATAGTTCTTTTGGGCATAGCTGTCTTGGCACATATTGCATTTTCTTATATCAGTGTGCCTTATGCCCATGTCATCCTGTTAGCATTATACTTTTCGGGGCTGTCTTGTACTTTTTACGGCCTGATTATTGTTATTCCCTTTAATACTCTCGGGGAGATAGTCAGAAAGAAGTGTCTAAATTGGTTCGGCGGGATAACTAAGCACATAATTTTGCCCGTAATTTTGACGATTGTATTTACGTTTTTTTTAGGTCCCAAAATATGGGATTGGTACAAAGGAAGGAATTTAATAAAAAAATCCCAGGATGTTTTAGTTGAGTTAGTCCTTCATGATGAGAACTATAATGTAAAAAAAGCTGCGGCTGTTTCCATCCTTGAGACAAATGAGCCCAAGCTGGTTGCAAGTTTGACTTCCGCCATAGTTAGGGAGCCAAATTTGTCAAGGTTTATTCAAAAGATTATTGTGAAAAAGAATGATCCCATAAAAATGGATGAACGTCAGATTGAAAGGGAACTTACCAAGATCCACACCGATAATACATTAAAAACAAAGGATATCGTTTATAAGATTTCCAAAATTGATACGGAAGTTGCCAGCAACTTGAGAAAAGTTAAGAAATGGATAGAGGAAGGGAATTTAACAAAATCTGAATATGAATTGATAACAGAAATTGGATTTACTGAAAACCTTGACAGTTCAATAGCAAAACTTGAGTCAGTTCGGATCATGTTTTCGGATGATAAATACCAAGCAAACAGTTTTGAGGATTCGATTAGGATATTCAACAGGGTTTTGACTGAATTCAACAATGAAACATTGATATCGAATGATGAGTCTAAAAAGAATGCATTAGGATTGTTAACTGATTTTGAAGAAAAAACAACAAAGTGTTCTGATGGCCTATTAACTGGTTCAGATAAGTATTGCAGAAATGAAATCGATATGTTCAATGCTTTAATACTAGCTTTGGCAAAATCCCAGGATCACAAGTTTGCCAAGCAACATTTGGTATTAATTGCAAGTAATACTAATACTGCAAATTCAATACGATGTGAAGCTATAAGGGGGCTGGGAATTATAGGAGATGAAGAGGATTTGGAACACCTTTTACAGTATTGTTCCAGCGATGATCCAGATATTAGAGAGGTGGCCATTTTGTCGATAGGGTTGTTGCTAGCAAATCAGAAATCGGAAGAGAGGGCGGAGCGATACGCAGACTATGGCGGGGGGAAGAAGAACAGTGGAAATGTGTCAAATTAAATAATAACAGTTATATATTAAGGTGTTGCTGCCTATCCCCTCGCACGCAAAGCGCCATTGAAAAGTTCTTTGCGGAGCTTTCTTTCAAGAAAGCGACTCGCCGAAGGCAGTCTTTTTGTATTTCATCGCCGAAGGCAAGTCCTTTGCAGTTTGCCGCCGGAGGCTGCTGTTTCGCAGTTTTTCCTCCGGCGGATGTCTTGTATTATTTAGGGATGATCGTCGCCGATGTCGGTATGGCATTGGCCGCAGAACATTTTTCCCCGGGTGTTTTCCACGTCGCCGCCCCTGTCGTGGCAGGCGCGGCATTCCTGAACTTCCTCGGGCAGGGGATGGATTACGGTGAACACGCCGTCGGCCTGTCGATTCAACTGGATGACCGTGTTTTGGGGGACGTCTCTCAAAAACTCAATGTTTTGGGGGACGTCTCTCAAAAACTCAATAACTTTCTTTCTTGCTCAGTACTTCTGAAAAAACAACAAATGGCTTTTCGGTCGGGGCCTTCGTCCGCCAGGCGCCTGGGGTTTTGATAACCTTTTCAGGTCGCACCTTTTGTTGCTTACGCAATCCAGGCATCAAACTGCGATGCCTGGGCCACCCGTTGGAGGGCGAAATGCTCGCCCAGCCTGTTCATAGACATGTCAGCCAGGAGGCAACAATTTTCATCGTAGCTGCGCCCCCCTGTGGGCGCCGATGGAACGCGCAAAGCGCGTTCATGGCAGGCGCCGGGGGCCTGCACTACATTAACCCAAAAGGGCGGATACTTCCATGTGAAGCGCAAGACGGTTAAGAAGAGGCTACGGGTCACTTTGGCCAGGATTAAGAAAGCGCTGCGTGCACGAATGCACGACCCCATTGGCGAAACCGGCGCCTGGATACGGAAAGTGGTGCTGGGGTATTATCGGTTCCACGCAATATCGGCAACATGAAGGCAATGTGTCTGCTGCATGATGAAATCGCCCGTTTCTGGTTGAAGACTCTGCGGCGGCGCGGTCAAAAGCGCCTGATAAACTGGGCGCGATTCGGACCCATCGCCAAAATGTGGATTCCTGCACCAAAAGTCTATCATCCGTACCCTAACGTACGCTTTTACGCCAAACACCCGGGGTAGGAGCCCGGTGCGGTAGTTCCGCTCGCCGGGATCTGTGCGGGGGGACGCCCGAAAGGGCGTTCTCTACCGCGACCTTTGGAAGGAAGTTTCGAAGAATACTCCATGGGAAGGTTGCAGGATACAGTGAATGAGTTTAGATCCGAATTGCCAGATATAGAACGGCTTTTATTTAGTATGCGGCCAAGTAGGAAAGAGCGAACAGCGAAAGAAGGATACGTATATAAGACAGATGCTCTATTAAAAAAGATTTCGAATATTTGTGAAAATGGGAAATTTCATTTTGCTGGAGGAAAGGAAGCCTCCACCAAGGATTTAGCCGCATTTCTATACAAGATTAATTTTTTAACAGCAAGAAAAGAAACTCCTGTTGGACCCAATAGAAAATATTTCGAGGAGAGCCGCTATTTGTCGGTAAACTTTATGGATTTTGGATTTGATTGGGAAGTCCATCCTGCATATAGATGGGCTTTACAGCCTGAAGGAATTACTCGTATTTTTAGATCATTAGAGTTAGATGTAAATGAAAAGTGATGGCGAAAAACTGCATGGGGGAAAGTGCGCTTTCCCCAAATCAAGGTTTTACCGAACTCCCCCAATAGACTCTTTCTTTCATATTTGTTTACTTTTTTTTACTTAACTTGGCGATCAAGTCCTTGGCGCCCATGATGGTGAGCACGTGGTGGGGTTCGATGCTGGTGGTGGGCTCGGGGGGGGTCAGGGTCAGGCCGGTTTGGGTGTCCCGGACGGCCAGGACCTGGCAGTTGTAACGGTTGCGAAAGTCCAGCTCTATGAGGTTTTTGTAGTGCATCTCTTGAAGCGGGCTCATTTCGATGATGGACAAATCCTTGCCGATGGGCAGATAGTCCATAATATGCACGCCCTGGAGGCTGGCGGCGATGCGTTCGCCCATGTCCCGCTCCAGGAAGACCACCTTGTGCACGCCGATGCGCTCCAGGATCTTTACATGGTCGTCGGACACGGCTTTGGCCACGATGTTCTTGACGTTCAAGTCCAGAAGGTGCATGGCCACCAGGATGCTGGCGTCCAGCTTGGAGCCCAGGCTCAGGACCACGGCGTCCATCTGGGACATGTTCAATTCCCGCAGCACGGTTTTATCCGTGGCGTCGGCCACCACCGCTTTGGAGACGTAGGTTTTAATCCGGTCGATAATGGCTTCCTGCTGGTCCATGGCCAGGACTTCGTTGCCGTTTTTCGTCAAGGATTTGGCCACATGAAATCCAAAGCTGTTCATTCCGATAACCGCGATTTGCGCCATTTTTTCATCCTCATTTTTGCCGTATATTTAGAGGGTTGACTCTCAAACGTCAAACGTAGATTTGACCCCATCTACATCTATCCGATCATGATTTTTTCTTCCGGGAACTGCATGCGCACCGGCTCCCGGCGGCTTTCCATGGCGTAGACCAGGGTGAATGGCCCCAAGCGGCCTATGAACATGGCGAAGATAACCAGCAGCCTGCCCGTGGGAGTCAGGCTCGGGGTGACCCCGGTGGTCAGTCCCACGGTGCCGAAGGCGGAAACGCTTTCAAAAAGCAATTCCAAAAACAGCCCGCGGCTGTGCGTATGGGCGGCGCCTCCCAACTCGGTGATGAGCAGAAGCATGGTGATAAGCCCCACCAGGGCGCCGGACAACAAAATCAGCACCAAAGCCCTTTCCAGATCCGCGCGGGACAAGGACCTGCCCGCCCAGGATGCTTTTTGCATTCCCTGAAGACGGGAGCGCACGGCGATCACCAGCACGGAAGCCGCCGTAACCTTGATTCCGCCCGCCGTAGATCCCGGCGCTCCGCCTATAAACATAAGCATGATCAGCAAAAACAGGCTGGCGTTGGCAAGCTCGGGGATTTCCATGGTGTTGAACCCGGCGGTGCGGGCTGTAACGGACTGGAACAAAGACCGCATAATGCTTTGATGCAGGGAAAGCCCCTGGAGATTGTGGTTATGCTCTATGGCCCACAAGGCGAGGGCGCCAAAGAAAATCAGAAACAACGTCGCGGTCAGGACGATTCGGGAATGAAAGCTCAGGCGCCTGCCGGGTCTGAATCGGCTTCTGGCGCAGACCCAAAAGTCGATCATGACGAAAAAGCCGATGCCGCCGCAGATGATCAAGGCCATGATTACCCCGTTGATCAGTGGATCGCCCACATAGCCAGAGAGGCTGTCCGGAAACAGGGAGAACCCCGCATTGCAGAACGCTGACACCGAATGGAAGATCGCCAGCCACAGGGCCTTGCCGGGCGAAAAATCCACGGCCCAGCGGGCGAATAGAATGACGGCCGCCGTCAGTTCAAAAAGAAAGGTCCAGGCCAGGGTGATTTTTATCATGCCGCCCATGCTGATATGCCTGGCCGGCAAAAAAGCGCCGCTCACGCCGTCGCTCAGGGTGAGGGAGAGCCGCTTGCCCAGCATAAACAAAATGGAGGAGGTCAGGATCATTATCCCCAGGCCGCCGGCCTGGATCAGAATCAGGATAACAGCCTGGCCGAATCCGGTGAAGTGGGTTCCCGTGTCCACCACGGTCAGACCCGTCACGCAGACGGCCGAAGTAGCCGTGAACAAGGCGTCAAGCAAGTTCAGGCTTTCCCCCCGTGAGGAGATGGGAAGCATGAGGAGCAGGGCTCCGAGGACAATCAGGCCCATAAACCCCATGACCGCAAGTTGGTTGGCGTTGGGCCTGAATGGATGAACGCTTTTTTCGGGATTGGATTGCATGGCGCATGCAACCGGCCGCGCTGCTAATGGTCGGTCAAGATCTCCGTAATCAGAATGTGGGGCCGCCTGACCGGCGGCTCAGTTTCAGTTTCAGCCGCACCCGCCGCCTCCACTCCCGCCTCGGTTTCCGCCGCGGCTTCTGTCGGGATTGATAATGACCCGGTTGCTTTCATGAACCAGCACCACGGCGGGGAGTACCAAACGCCCACCGGGACGCCTTGGCTGTTGAATATCCGGGCGGCCTCCAGC
Source organism: Desulfatibacillum aliphaticivorans DSM 15576 (assembly GCF_000429905.1). NCBI lineage: Bacteria > Pseudomonadati > Thermodesulfobacteriota > Desulfobacteria > Desulfobacterales > Desulfatibacillaceae > Desulfatibacillum > Desulfatibacillum aliphaticivorans. The sequence continues at coordinate 208,207 of NZ_KE386982.1, forward strand.
CTCTTTGCAGGGTCGGCTGTGATGGACATGGTTTCAACCCATTCCTGCAGCAGGCCGGGCGTCATGTTCACCGGCGCCCAGGATATGGCGTGGAAATCTCCTAATTGTCAGGCGCTCATTACCGCAGCGTTTTCGGCAAGTTGAATTTGGACCGTTTATCCGGGCGGACAACCACCGTCATTTTTTCCGGATCCACTAACACCATGCCGCGCCGCCATTCGGAGTAGAAAACCCCCACAATATTTTTTTGGGCGTCCAGGACATTGGAGCCCACATAGCGGCAGGCGTTCGGAGCGCCCAGGTTCACCAGATAGACTATGGACTTCAGTTTTTCGGATGTCATGTCCGTCGCCGTCCAGGCGGAGGAGTCCAGGGTGTATTTTTTGTCCACTCCCAGCACGGCTTTGGGCTGGGCGCCCGACCCCTTGGTGTAATACTTGTAATCGGGGTTGACTTTGAATTCCTTGAAACTTTGCGTCACGGCGTCGCTGGGCCTGATGCTTCCGTAAGTGGAATTGGCGGCGCAGGAAGCCGTCAGGCAAAGCATAGCCGCCAAAGCCGCCGCCCAAAGCACACGATTCAGTTGGTTCATTTTTTCCCCTCCTCGGAAGCCTCCGCCTTTTCTTCCGCCTGGGCGAAGGGCATTTCCAGAGTAATTTCACCGCCGTCAAAACAGGATTTAAGATTGGGATAGCGTTTTTCAAAAACCCGGAGCATGGGGATGTTGTCCCGAATGACCGTGGCCACAAATCCCTTGTATCCGTTTTCCCGGGCGATGCGTTCCAGCACTTCTATGATGTAGGATGCGATTCCCTGCTTCTGGTAGGACTCGCTGGTGACAAAAGCCACTTCCGCGAAACCGTTTTCCGATTCCGCATAAGAGCCGATGGCGATAATCTCCTTGTATCCGCCTTTGGGTCCCAGGCCGATAATGGACATGTTTTTGCGATAGTCCACAGCGGCCCATTGCTTTTGAACCACCTCGTGGGAGAAAGTCTTTTTGTTATGGAAGAAGCGGTAATAGATGGTTTCTTCCTTCAGGGAATAGAAAAAGTTCCGGTAGTCGATTTCGTCCGAAGGCAATAATGGCCTGAATTCCACCACCTTTCCGTTGGGCAGCAGGCGGCTGGACTTGTATTGCTCCAGAAACAGGAGGTCGTCCTCCGGCGGAGGAAGCTGGTCGGCGAAGATGTAACGCCGCTCCTTGGCCATTTCAATAAGCTCCTTGCGGAACTTGGGGTGGGCGATCTGGGCCAGTTCCATGACCCTCTGGTAAATGCTTTGCCCCTGGAGTTCTGCAATGCCGTATTCGGTCACCACAAAATTGACGTCGCCGCGGGTGGTGGCCACGCCGGCGCCCTCGGAAAGCTGAGGCACAATCCTGGAAACCTTGCCGCCCTTGGCCGTGGAGGGCAGGGCTACAATGGAAAATCCGCCGTTGGACATGGCGCTGCCCCTGAGGAAATCAACCTGGTCGCCGATGCCGCTGTAAAATATCCGGCCGGCCGAGTCGCTGCAGACCTGGCCCGTGAGGTCCACTTCCAGGGCCGAGGAAATGGATACCAGGTTGTCGTTCCGGGCGATGACCACGGGATCGTTTACGAACTCCGAGCCCCGGAAGTAAAATAAAGGATTGTTGTCCACCTGGCGATAGAGCTTTTCCGACCCCATGCACAGGGAGGCCACGATTTTATCGGGCAGATAATTTTTTTTGCGGTTGGTGATGGCGCCTTGCTCGATCAAGGGCAGAAAAGCGTCCGTGATGACCTGGGTGTGAATGCCCAGATCCTTTTTGTCTTTCAAATGGCTTAAAATGGCGTTGGGAAGGCGGCCGAAGCCTATCTGCAGCGTGGCGCCGTCCTCCACAAGCTGGGAAACGTACATGCCGATGCGGCGCGCCACTTCCGAATCCTTGATGTTGGCGCCCCAGTTGACCAGGGGTTCATCCTGCAGGACCATGTAGTCGATGTCGTTGACATGAATGAAGCAGTCTCCCCAGGTGCGCGGCATTTGGTGGTTTATCTGGGCGATGACCATGTGGGCGTTTTTCGCCCCGGACCTGGTGACGTCCACGGAAACCCCCAGGCTGCAATACCCGTATCTGTCCGGGGGGGAAACCTGGATAAGAGCCACGTCAATGCCCAGCCGCTGGCTTTCGAACAAGCGGGGAATCTGGGACAAATAGGCGGGCACATAGTCGATTTTGCCTTCATACGTGGCTTTTCGCATGCTTTCGCTCACGAAAAAGGCTTTGACGGAAAAGCGCCTTAGGAAACTGGGGTCGTCCACATACAGGGACAAGGTCAGGGACAGCATTTGGTGAATGCTCACGTCCTGTATGGAGGGATCGGCCACCATGGCGTGGATGAGCGCCTGGGGCTCTCCGCAGCCCGTGCCGATAAAAACACGGCTTCCCCGTTTGATATGACTGACGGCTTCGGCCGGCGAAACCACCTTTCTTTGGTAGTTTTGCTCGGTCAGCCATTTGAAGTGATCCATCATGGTTTTTTGCCTCCACACGTTTAATAACGCAGCCCGCCCCTTATTTTCTCCAGTATGCAAGGCCGGTTTGTCCGGCAAAAAAGGCTCGTTGGAAAAACACGGCTATGGCCTCATCATACCCGGAAACTTTTTTCAATGCCAGCATATTGTTTTCTGAGCTTGGGCTTTTCTATCTTGCCCGTGGGGTTGCGCGGCACGTCTCCGAAAAAGAATCTCCTGGGTCGTTTGTACCTGGGCAGTTCCTGACAATATTCGGCCAGTTGCTCTTTGGTCAACTCCCTGCCCGGCTTTAATTTGACGACAGCGGCGGGCAGCTCGCCCAGACGCAGGCTGGGAACCCCGATGACGGCGGCGTCCGCCACGTCAGGGTGGGCCTGGAGAAAATCTTCGATTTCCACGGGATAGATGTTCTCGCCCCCGGTGATGATCACATCCTTTTTTCGGTCCACAAGCCAGATGAACCCGTCTTCGTCCACTTTGGCCACGTCGCCCGTGGCCAGCCAGCCGTTGATGAGGGTTTCTTGGGTGGCCTGGGCGTTCTTGTAATACTCCTGCATCATTCCGGGGCCGCGCACCATGAGTTCGCCCGGGCTTCCCTGGGGAACCGGGTTCCTTTCCGCGTCCACGATGGCATACTCCCAGTCAAAACCCGGCTTGCCGATGGAGCCCACCTTATGGAGATTACCCAGGCCAAGATGCACGCAGCCGGGCCCGGTGGACTCGGTAAGGCCGTAATTGGTGTCGTATTGATGATGGGGGAACACGTTGAGCCATTCCTTGATCAAGCTGGGGGGCACGGGCTGAGCGCCGATGTGCATAAGCCGCCACTGGTCAAGCTCATAGTTTTTCAGCTTCACCTCGCCGGACTCGATGGCGAACAAGATGTCCAAGGCCCAGGGAACCAGCAGCCAGACAATGGTGACCTTTTCTTCGGAAACCGCCTCCAGGATCCATTCGCTGGTCACGCCTTTGAGTATCACCGCCTTGGCGCCCACTATAAAGTTGCCGAACCAGTGCATCTTGGCGCCCGTATGGTACAAGGGCGGGATGCACAAGAAATTGTCTTCGTGGGTCTGGTTGTGGTGGCGGTTTTCCAGGTAGCAGGCGAATTCCAGGTTGCGATGGTTCAAAAGGGTCGCCTTGGGCGTGCCTGTTGTGCCGGACGTGAAATAGATGGCTGCGTCATCCCGCAGGAAAAGGTCCACCTTGGGGGCGCGCGCCTGGGCTTTTTCCACAAAAAGGGAGGCGTGGATCGCAAAGTCCGGGCAGGCCTCTTTGGGGCCGTAAAAAATGTAGGTCCCAACCGTCTTGTCCAGGCTTCCCTTGATTTTTGCGATGCGCTCCACAAACTCAGGGCCGAAGATGAACACCTTGGCCTCGGCGATGTCGCAGCATAAGGCGATGTCCTCGCCGGTGAACCTGAAGTTCAAAGGAACGGCCACGGCGCCGGACGAAAGAATGCCGAAATAGACAGGCAGCCATTCCAGACAATTGGTCATGAGCTGGACGACCTTGTCCCCTTTGGAAACGCCGGCCATGGCTAAGGCGCACGCCAGGGTGTCGGCGTCCTCCTTAAAATGATTCCATGTGATTTCCCGGCGGCTCCGTTTTTCCGGCTCCCTTTCCACCAGAGCCGTTTCTTTCCCGTACATTCGGGCGTTTCTGGCGAGTATTTCAGTTATGATCACAACGATATTCCTTTCATGAATGGCGCAAAAAGCGCCGTGTTGTTGGTTAGATACATGGAAAGGAGCATGGGGTCAAGTATGACGAATCTCAGTAGATTTTTCGCTTGGAAAAGCCGGAGCCCAAAACGTTGAAGGTGTTTTCCACAATAAAAATGGCGTCGGGGTCCGCACAAAAGACGATTTCCTCCAGCCTTTTCAGCCTCACATTGTTGGTGATGGTCATCAGGATGTCTTTTTCCTGCCCGGTGTAGGCGCCCTTGCCTTTCAGATAGGTGGCCCCAATGCCGAGGCTCATGACGGTTTCGGCGATTTGCGGGTTTTGCTCCGAAATAATGAAAACCAGCTTTCTCTGGTTGAAGAGGGAAAGCACATAGTCCAGAACCACGGACGTCACAAAGACGACGATGAGGCTGGCGATGACCTGGTCGATGTCCAGAAATATGGAGGCCGCGCTGAACAGCACCAGGTTGAATGCAAAATAAAACTTGCCGATGCCCAGGTTGAATTTTTGGTTCAGAATGACGGCCATGATGTCCAGTCCGCCGTTGGAGCCAAGGCTGCGCAGCACCAATCCGCATCCTGCGCCGTTAATGCCTCCGCAGGCAATGGCCGCATAAATCTGCTGCTTGATATGAAAATCCCAGGGCATATACTCAAAAGCCAGGGTGGCGACCACAACCGCGTATATCGTATAAAATATGAACCTGCGGCTGACGTACAGCCAGCCAAGAATGAACAAGGGGATGTTCAACAAGAAGTATCCGTAGCCGGGGGATAGCAGGCCCGTTGCGTAATCGAACAAAAGGGCTGTGCCGAAAATGCCCCCGGAGACGAAATTGTGCGGCACGGCAATGGCCTTCAATCCCATGGCCACCACCAGACTGCCTACGGTAATCAGCAGGACGTTCCAGGCCCATGCATACGCGCCTCCGCCATCCTGCGTCGCGCACTCCAACTGCTGCTTTATTGTCATGACGCCAAACTCCGGATGTATCAGGCGATAGTTTTGGCCAGCTCACGAACGTGGGCCATGGCTTGTTTTATATCAATGGTCAGGACCCTGCGGTCCTCCATAACCAGTTTTCCATGGATGATGGAATGGCGCACGTCGCCTCCTCTTGCTGAATACACGACATGGGACATGGGATTGTACATGGGCACGAGATGGGGCCGGTTGACGTCAAGAATAATGATGTCCGCCAGCTTTCCTTGTTCCATGACTCCGCACAGTCCGTCCATCCCTAAAGCGGAAGCGCCGTTTTTTGTGGCCATTGTCAAAACCGTCTTTGCGTCCATGACCGTCGGATCCAAGGCCGCCGCCTTGTGGATTTTCGCCGCTGCATCCATTTCCGCCATCATGTCCAGATTGTTGTTGCTGGCGCATCCGTCCGTGCCCAGGGAAACGCATACTCCCGCTTCCAGGAGGGCCGGAACCGGCGCAATGCCGGAAGCCAGCTTCATATTGCTTTCCGGGTTGTGCACCGCCTTCACCTTATTGTCCGCCAGCAGGCTGATATCGTTGTCGGTCAGAACCACGCAGTGGTCGGCCATAAGCCTGGGGCATAAAAAACCGATCTTGGCCAGATGCTCCATGGGCGTGCATCCGTATTTCTCCTTTATCTGTGCAACCTCATTTTCCGATTCGGATGCGTGAATCACCAAAGGCGCGTTCCATTCCTCGGCAATTTCCCGGGCCTTCTTTAATAAATCCGGAGCGCAAAGATAAGGGGAATGAGGCTCCACCGCAATGCGGACCCGGTCGTGCCCCTTGTATTCCTCCAACAAGTCCCGGGTGTAGGCGAATCCGTTTTCCAGAGGGCCGTAATTGGGGGAGGGGAAGTCGTACAACACTTCGCCCACAACAGCCCGCATTCCCGAGTCATGGGCGGCCTTTGCCACGGCGCCCTCAAACAGGTACATGTCGCAAAAGCTGGTGGTCCCGGATAGAATCATTTCGGCGCAGGCCAGTAAAGCGCCTTTGTAAACCATGTCTTCGGTCAGCTTGGCTTCCGCAGGAAAAATATGATCGTTCAGCCACGTCATGAGAGGCAGGTCGTCAGCAAGCCCCCTGAAGCAGGTCATGGAGGCGTGGGTATGGGCGTTGATGAGGCCCGGCATAATGATTCCGCCTTCCGCATCCAGAACTTTTGCCGCTTGAATTTCGCCGGTTTGATCGTCAGGCCCGATCCAGGCGATGAGGGAGTCTTTGACGGCGACCGCGCCTTTATCCACAACGGCGCCATGGTCATTCATGGTCAGTACGATTCCATTTTTTATAAGAATATCCGCGTTCATGGCACTTTTCCTTAAAGGCATATTTTTCGCATCTGTTAGAGATTTTGCAGGACCTGGTTGATTATCGCCCCCACCCGGGGGGAGGCGGCGTCCGCCACGGCTACGATTTCATCGATGGATGCCGGGGTGAGCATGCCGGGAACATTGACGTTGGTGATGATGGCAAAGCCCAGGACTTTCATGCCTCCGTGCACTGCGGCGATTACCTCGTTGACGGTGGAAAGGCCCACGGCGTCCGCTCCGATGGCGCGTAAAAAGCGCATTTCCGCGGGAGTTTCCAAAGAGGGGCCCTTCAAACCCACGTAGACTCCTCGGCGCAACGGAATATCCAGCTTTTCCGAAGCGCTTTGCGCCTTTTGGATAAGCCCGTTATCATAAGCCTCAAACATTTCGGGAAAACGAACCCCCCAGGCGTCGACATTTTCGCCCACCAACGGGTTTTCCCCCGACAGATTGATGTGGTCCTCCACAATCATTATGTCTCCGGGAGTGAACTCCGGATTGAGGCCGCCCACCGCACTGGCGAAGATCAGGGTTTTCACCCCCAGTTCCTGCATGACCCGGATGGGAAAGGTAATTTGCTTGGCGGAATATCCCTCATACAAATGGAAACGCCCCTGGAGGGCGACAAAGGCATGGTCCCCTGCGGTCCCGCATAAAAGGCGCCCCTCGTGGCTCTGGACCGTGGACACGGGAAAATTGGGAATGTCGGCGTAGTCCAGGCTTGTCTCCGCTTTCAGGGTTTGCACGCTGGCCCCAAGGCCCGTCCCGAAGATGAATCCTAAAGCCGGGGCGCGGCCGAAACGCTCCCGAATCCAGGCCGCCGCCTGTTCCGCTTGCTCTTTGTAAACCGTCATGCATAAACCTCCGTTATGTGGTAAGGTCTCCCTCTGACGGGAAACAAAACACCATTACCCAAAACAGCCGGAAAATCAACAACGCATCCACTGTAAAAAGCAATCCTTCAATAGGCCCTCGCACTCTTCTTGGCGGCGTCTCAGTCTGGTTGTGCATGCATTTTGCATAAATCATATCGCCCCCAAAGGGCCTAACTCAAAAGGCGGAAGGAGCGGGCTTGTGACCAGGTTTCAAAGATTTTTTACGCTTGTTGTCGTCATGCTTTTATTTCAACCGTTTGCGTGCAATCGGAAAAATGCTGTAGAGACTCCCTTGCGAATCGGCGTGCTTTTTCCCATGAGCGGCTCGTTGGAAGAGGCGGGGCTTCCCAATCTTCAGGCTATTCGCCTAGCCGTTGAAAAGATCAACTCCGGCGGCGGCGTCCGTTCCATGGGCGGGCGCCCTCTGGAGTTGGTTTACGGCGACACCCGGGGGCAAAGCCTGATAGCCGCCCGGGAGGCCGAACGCCTGATTACTGAAGAAGGGGTTTTGGCCATTATAGGAGCCTATCAAAGCAGCGCGGCCGATGCGGCGGCCAAGGTTTGCGAGAGGCTGGGCGCGCCCATAATTGTCAGCTCCGGCATGGCGGATATTATTACGGATCGAGGGTTCCATTACACCTTTAGGCTTATGGCGAAGGCGGAGCATTTCGGCCGGGATATGGTGTCATTTCTCTTGGATTTTTCTTGCTTGATAAACCATCCCATAAACAAAGCGGCGCTATTGTATGAAAACACGGCTTATGGCACATCCTCCGCGTTGGCCTTGAAAAAACGCCTGATGAGCACGGAGCTGGAAATTGCCGGGGAAGTGAGCTACCGCGCCGCCGGGGCGGTGGATATGACACAAGAGGTCGGAAAGGCGCTGGACGCCAAACCGGACGCCATCCTGACGGCCATGTACGACCACGACAGCCTGTTGGCCGCTCGGGCCATGGAGGCGAGGGGGATGGACATTCCCCTTGTCAATATGGGGGCTACAATGATTTCCCGCCAATTTATCGAAGAGTTGGGGCCTGCCGTGGAAAAATATTTCGGCATGACGGATTACTCCAAGCTGGCCCCGTACGCCAAGGATATCAATCAGGAGTTTAAGGACCGATTCCACAAGGAACTGCCCGGAGAATGCGCATTGGCCTATCAAAGCGTTTGGGTCATTAAGGACGCCCTGGAGCGAACCGGAACAGCGGATAAGAAGCAAATTCGGGACGCCCTGGCCGCGACTTATATGCTCCCCGGACCTGACATGATCTTATCAGTTCCGGCGCTCTTTTTTGAACCCAGCGGGCAGGTCGCCCACTCCGGCTCCTTTGTCGTGCAGGTGCAGGATGGCGAGACGGCGCCTGTCTGGCCGCCGGAATATACGCCGTTGGGAATACGGTGGAAAGGAAGTCGTCACTTTTTTACAAGCAACAAGGAGACGCCGGGCGGCGTTCACTAAAGGAGTTTTGATTACTATGCAATTCAGGCAAAGGACGAAACGGCATTTACCATGGATCGTGGTCGTTGCGGTTTTCGTGGCATGTATGTCGGCATTGCTTTTTCCTGACCCCTCACCCCCCCGTCCTGCAACGGCGCGGGTGGGAGTTCTTTTTCCCCTTACCGGCCCCTCCGCCGAGACAGGGATGGTATGCCGCGATGCGGCCGCCTATGCGGCGGAAACGATAAATGCAGCCGGAGGCGTTCAATCCTTGGGAGGATGCACTCTGGAACTGGTGTACGGAGACACCCGGAGCGACCCCCGGACAGGCGCCCGGGAGGTGGAGAGGCTCATAACCCAGGAGGGCGTGTGCGCCGTCATCGGGGTGTACCACAGCAATGTGGGCCAGAGGGTTACGGAGGCGGCCGAAAGATTGGAAACGCCTGTATTGCTGAGTTCGGGAATTGCCGACGGCCTGACCGAGAGGGGGTTTCTGTATACTTTTCGCATTGGCCCCAAAGCCCGATACTACGGAAGGGATCAGGTCCGTTTTCTGCTGGACCTGAACAGGCTCATTGGCTATTCTGTTCGTAGAGTGGCTTTAATTCATGAAAATTCCGCCTACGGTACATCGTCGGCTTTGGCCCAAAAGCGGGCCTTGCAAAACGCAGGCGTGATTCTGGCGGCGGAGGAAAGCTATCGTTATGATTCAGTCAAGGACATGGCCCCCATTGTTGCAAAGGTTCTTGAGGCGAAACCGGACGCGATTTTGATGGCAGCCTACATTGACGACAGTATTCTTATCGCCAAAGCCCTGAGACAGGCAGGGGCGGACATTCCAGTTATTGGCACTGCGGGCGGCATGGTTTCCAGTCAATTCATAAAAGCTCTTGGAACGGACGCAAACGGCTTATTCACCGTGGCGGAACACTCCGGTTTTCTGCTTGAAGGCCGAAAAATTTATGAGGCCTTTTCCGAACGATATAACAGGGACCTGACCGGAGACGGCGTTTTGGCTTATCAGTGCATTTTTGTTCTCCAAGACGCCTTGGAACGGGCCGGGTCCCTCAATAAAAAACGCTTAAGAAAGGCCCTATCCGAAACGGACATGCCCTTCGGCAAAAACATGATCCTTCCAGCCCCTCGCCTATCCTTTGATTCAACCGGTCAAAACATCTACTATGATTTGCTTATCCTGCAAATAATTCAGGGACGGCGCATTCCTGTATGGCCGGAGAATTTTGCGCAGGCTAAGGTGAGTGATTGGACGGCTTTTTCAGGGGCGGGCGGGGGCGTGCACCCCACAGAGGGCGACAATTGAAAAGGAGAAGGGGAGCCTTTTAGTGACATTCCACAGCCAAACAACCTCCCGAACCATCCCCTGGCGTAAACGGCTCGGGACCAAGCTGGGATGGACGCTTTCCCTGGCCATGGTATTAACCTTGGTGGCCGTGGGAACAGGGCTGATTTATATAGCCCAGGACAACCAGAAAAACCTCATCCGGGAATTGCAGATGCGCAATGCCAAAGAGGTCGCCAGGCTGATTTCCGAACATGTGGAGAATGCAGTCTCCAATTTGCTTTTTTATGCGGATCTGGTTTCCCTCCGTGAAATAGATCGTCAAAAACAAAAACGCGCCCTGGAATACATCCTGATAAACCGGCCCGGGGCCTTTAACGAACTGACGCTCCTGGACAGCGATGGGCTGGAAATCGTCAAGGTCGCCAAGACCTACACCTACTTGCATGATGAACTGGGCGATCTTTCCGCAACGGAAATGTTCGGGGCGGTGAAAACCGGCAACGTGTATATCGGTTCCTTTCATGAGTCCAAAGGCAGCGGCCGTTTGTCCATTCCAATAGCCATCCCTCTTAAATCCATCGATGGGAAGGTGAAGAACATTTTGTTGGGGGATTTGAACGCCGCCCGGCTTTGGAAGGCGATTTCCCAGGTTGAGATTGGCAGGACCGGCTACGCCTATATTGTAAACTCCAAGGGGCGCCTGGTGGCTCATCAGAACCCGGCTCGAATACTGGAACAGCACGGACGGGATCTCGGTTCTTTTCCTCCCGTGGCCAAATATTTAGGCCTTCTCCAATACACGCAACGCCCGGAACCTGTTTACCACGGACTGGATGGCGAGAAAGTCGTCGGCGAGTACACGTCCATTCCGGGGACGAAGTGGGCGGTTGTGGTGGAACTGCCCGCCAAGGAGGCTTTTGCTTCGCTTCGGCTCATGGAGTACTATCTGGCCGGATTGGTCCTAATCGGCGTCCTGGCTACCATCGCCCTGATTTTTTTAGCCATGAAGCGCCCCATACGGGCCATCAACAAGTTGAGCGCCAACGCCAATGCCATTTCCAAGGGCGACCTGGACTCTGTCGTTGCCATTGAGGGCGATGATGAAATCAGCGTTCTGGCCAATGCGTTTAACAGCATGACCAGCCAGTTGAGGGACTTGATCAGGAACTTGCAGCAAAAAATTGAACAACAAAGGGAAACGGAGCGGGCTTTGCGCTCCAGTGAAGAGCGATTCCGCGACCTTGCCGACTCTCTGCCGCAAATTGTTTTTGAGGCTGACTTGGACGGCACACTGACCTTCATCAACAAAAATGTCAGCCAGGTTTTGGGGTACGCCCAGGAGGATGCTTATTCCGGAGTTCAAGCATTGAACTTTTTGGCGCCGGAAGACAGGGAGCGGGCCGCGGCCAACATACAAAGAGTGTTGTCCGGGCAGTATATCGGCGGGCAGGAGTACGCGGCCATAAAAAAAAACGGGGACCGGGCGCCTGTCATGATCCATTCCTCCCGTGTCATCAAAAACGGGATTCCCTCCGGGTTTCGGGGCATTCTCATTGATTTGACCGAGCAAAAGGCCAGTGAAAGGAAGCTGGCCAACGCCTTGGCTTTTAATGAGAAAATTGTCCATGAATCTCCTGTTGGAATCCTTTTGTACGACCCCGGCGGACAGTGCATTACCGCCAATCAGGCCGCGGCCGACCTGGTGGGCGCCCCTATAGAGCAGGTGCTGTCTTTGAATTATCATAAAATCGTGTCTTGGAAAGAGACCGGCCTGTACCAGGTGGCTTTAAAAGTGGTGAAGGATAGAATGCCTATGCGCCACACCATGATGGGCGTTTCCACTTTCGGAAAAACGATTATTATGGACGCCCAGTTGGTTCCCTTTGTCATGGAGGAAAAGCCCCATTTGCTGTTGATGCTGAGCGACATGCGGGAGCAGGAGAAAGCGCAGGAAGAAGTCCGGCGGCTGCGGAACCTTTTGTCCAATATTGTAAACTCCATGCCTTCCGTGCTTGTTGGAGTGGATCCAGAGGGAAAGGTCACCCAATGGAACATGGAGGCCGAAAAGGTTACCGGCATCAGCGCAGAGCAAGCCCAAAACCGGCTTCTCATGGATGTGTTCCCCCAATTGGCCCGTGAAATGGGCAAGGTTCGGCAGGCCATAGCCCAAAGAGCCCCTAAAACGGAAGCCCGTATACCCACCGGTCAGGTGGAGGGCGAGGTGCGCTATTCCGATGTGACGGTTTTTCCGCTCGTCGCAAACGGAATCCAGGGCGCGGTCATCCGCATGGACGACGTAACCGATCGCGTCCGCATCGAAGAGATGATGATTCAGTCCGAAAAAATGCTTTCCGTGGGAGGCCTTGCCGCCGGCATGGCGCATGAAATCAACAACCCGTTGGCCGGCATTATTCAAAACGCCCAGGTCCTGAAAAACAGAACCATTGAATTGACTCCGAAAAACCAGCGGGCGGCGGAAGAATGCGGCGTCACCATGGACGTTATCCGCAGTTATATGGAAAAACGCAATCTGGTGCGGATGATCGATTCCATCCATAGCTCCGGGGTGAGGGCGGGCCAGATTGTGGCCAATATGCTTAGCTTCAGCAGAAAAAGCGAAGCGGACGGAACCGTACAGCCCATTAACGAGATCCTGGAAAAGACCGTGGAACTGGCTTCCAGCGATTACGACCTGAAAAAGAAATTCGATTTCAAACGGATTAAAATTATCAGGGAGTACGATGCATCCAATCCCGAAGCCTGGTGCCAGGCCAGCAAGATTCAGCAGGTTATCTTGAACCTGTTGCGTAACGCCGCCTACGCCATGGCTGAAGACCCGAACAACTCCGCCCCCTCGATCACGCTGAGGACCGCCCAGGAAAGCCGCATGGTCCGCATTGAAGTGGAGGACAACGGCCCCGGCATGAATGAAAACACGCGAAAAAGGGTTTTTGAGCCCTTCTTCACCACAAAAAGCGTGGGAGCAGGCACCGGCCTTGGCCTGTCCGTCTCCTACTTCATCGTTACGGAAGATCACGGCGGCGCCATGACCGTGGACTCAAAACCCGGCCAGGGCGCCCGGTTCATCATTCGACTTCCCCTGAAGCCTCCCCCGGTGCATGCTTTGAGCTCTTCCTGAGTCAATTAGCCAAGCGCCTGCCGATCCTCCAAACCCTGCACCTGAATCTTGATTAAAACATCCAGAATGTCCTTGCGGGAAAAGCGGCCCTCCAAATACATCCTGACCGCGGAAAAGGCCATGTCCTGAATCAACGCCGCAGCTATTTCTTCATGAATGTCCTTACGCAAAATCCCCAAATCCTGCTGTTCGCCGATTCTCCGGGCCGAATCCAGAACCAACTTTTCGATCAGCCCGTCTATATGCTCCTTCAACTCCTCGTTGCCGATTTCCCGAATCATGGCCGTGAAGCCGGCCTTGTTTTGCTCCACATAATCAAACAACATGCCGTAACCCTGTTCCACGCTCTCCTTGTAGGTGGGAGCGTGGTAAAAGCCCTTTTCCACTTCCTCCACCAAAGCGGCGCCCAGGGTCTCTATAAGATGAACGGCGATTTCCTTCTTGTTCTTGAAATAATGGTACAGGATGCCCACGGAAACCCCGGCTTCCTGGGATATATCCTTTGGCGAAACCATGTGATACCCACGCTCTGCGCACAGGTCCAGGGTCGCCTGGACAATCTTCTGGCGCGTGGCCTTTCTTCTTTCTTCATTGCTTTTTTTGTCTCGGCCCATCTTGAAAAATATCCTTGCGCAATTTTTGTCGTTTCCCGCTTAAATGCCTTGACAAGCATATCCGATCCCTTTACATTGCATTTATTGAATGATTATTCAATCAAAAAAACGCCGGCCGCAACACTCATCAAACGCGCCCGGTTTTTCCCAATATCACACAAAGGCGGGAGAACGGCCTTGATTGCTTCCCGCCGTACGGGGCGATTTTCGGCCCCATGAATTTCTGCATCAGCCATAAAAAACAGCCTGCATAAAACATGCGGGCTGACGCATCCATAAAACCTTCGTCAGGAGGATTCACCCAAAAACCGGCAATAAAAATAAGGAGGCAGTCATGCAAGGCATCTACGGCGGGCATCTGGTCGCAAGACACCTGAAGGAGACTGAGGGGATTGACACGGTTTTTTCATTATCCGGGGGGCATATCGACCGGATTTACGACGGATTTCTGGAGTACGGCGTCAGGCTGATAGACGTGCGCCACGAGCAGGCTGCCGCCATGGCCGCCCACGCGTGGTCCATTTTTTCGGGCAAGCCCGGGATATGCATCGCCACGGCCGGCCCCGGCTTTACCAACACGCTCACGGGCCTGGTGAACGCGGCCTTGGAAAACGCGCCTTTGGTGCTTATTTCGGGCGCTACGGCGGTCCGTGACTGGCAAAAAGGAGCGCTTCAGGAAATGGAGCAGACCGCCATGGTCAGGCCCTTTGTCAAATGGGCGGCCACTTGCCATGATGTAAAGCGTGTACCCGAGTATATCTCCGCCGCCATCCGGCATGCCGTTTCCGGCAGGCCGGGGCCCGTCTTTCTGGAGCTGCCGCCGGACGTTTTGAACGTCAGCGCACAGGAAAACGAAATCGTTCCGGCAGGCAGCGGCGCAGTTGTTTACAAATCCGGTCCCGATCCCGCGGCCGTGGCCAAGGCGGCGGAAATGATCAATCAGGCGAAAAAGCCCATGCTCCTGGCCGGTTCGGGAATCGCCACGGATCAGGCGGCCGAACTCCTGACCGAACTGGTGGAAAAAGCCGGCATTCCCTGCGGTCTCACCAACAACGGAAGAGGGGCGGTCAGCGACTTAAATCCTCTTTCCTTGTGGGACGGCGGCCAGATGGGTTTGATGGCCGGCATGCCCCAGGCGGACTTGGTCATCGCCCTGGGCATCCGCTTCAATTGGCTGCTTTTATTCGGGGAGGGATTTCCCCAGGCCTGCGTCATCCGGGCGGATATCGACAGCTCGGAATTGAGCCGAAACCGAGCCTGCGACGTGGGGTTGGCCGGGGATATGGAAATGACCCTGAAAGCCCTTTTGCCCCTGGTGGAAAACAAGGACCGCTCCCAGTGGCTTGGCGAGTTGAAAGAGTCCTACCTTCCTCTGGACGCGGCGGAAGAAGCGGCCAGAACCACGGCATCGGATCCCATTCATCCCGCACGTCTTGCCTATCAGGTGCGCCAGGCGGTCGGGGACGACGCCATTTACATCATGGACGGCGGCGACACGGCGTATTTCGGCCTGACCTCGTTTAAGGCGACCCAACGCGCCCATGTACTGGCCGCTTCCGGCGGGCTGCTGGGATGCCTGGGCACGGGCCTGCCTTTCGCCATGGGCGCCAAGGCTGCATTGCCTCATAAAAAGGTGGTTGTTTTTAACGGCGACGGCTCCTTCGGCTTCAATGCCATGGAGTTCGACACCTTCAAACGCCATGATCTGCCCATTTTATGCGTGGTCAACAACGATCAGGCCTGGGGCATGATCAAGCACGGACAGGAAATCTGCTATGGCGGAGAACGCGTTATCGGGTCCGAACTGGGCGTGGTTCATTACGAGCAGGTGGCCATGGCCCTGGGCGGATACGGCGAGTTTGTGGATAAGGACGATCAGATCATCCCGGCCGTCCAGCGCGCCCTGGAGTCGGGCAAACCCGCTTGCATCAACGCCCTCACCGATCCGTGCGTGACCAGCCCGGCCACCTTGCTTTTCTCGGAATCTTTAAAGATGGAATAGGAAATGAAAGCATTTAATAAGAACTTGGCTATTGTAACGGGCGGGGGCTCCGGCATAGGCCGCTCCCTCGCCCTGGCCCTGGCGAAACAAGGCGCCAGCGTGGCTGTCACGGACGTTAACGAGCAGAGAGCCAATGAGGTGGCCGGCGAGATCCGGGGCATGGGCAACGACGCCTGGGGCATTGCCGTGGATCACAGCGACAAGGAGGCGGTTAAAAAGTTCGCCGACCGCTTTATAAAAGAGCACGGATGCCCGGACGTCATGTGCCTGAACGCCGGGGTGGGGCACAGCGCGCCTTTGGAGCGCATCACCCTGGAGGACTGGGAGTGGGTCCTGGGCGTCAACCTGTGGGGCGTCATTTACATGCTGCATTTTTTCACTCCGGAAATGATCAAACGCCAGAGCGGAAAAATCCTGATAACCTCCAGCCTGGCGGGAATCACGCCCATACCCGGCATGGCCCCCTATTGCACCAGCAAGTTCGCTCTGGTGGGGCTGACGGAATCCCTTTCGTCCGAACTGGCGGCCCATAACATCACTGTTAGCGCCATATGCCCGGGTTATATCAATACAAACATCGTCAGGGACGGAAAAATCGACCTGCGGGACGGCAAGGGCGCCAGCAAGGCGGAGGAAGCCGTGAAGTTTTATGCGACCAAAGGGGTTTCGCCGGACATAGTCGCCCGGGACGGGCTGCGGGCCTTGCGCCGGAAAATCAGCATCATGCCCACGCCGCTTCACGCCTGGCCCCAATATTTATTGCACAGGATGTCTCCGTCGTTTTACGTCTGGGCCTTTAAACAAGGCTGGAAGCGGGGATTGCCCTTTGGGCGGTAATCACAGTGTTGGAAATTGATTACAGGGGGGCATGACCTTTATGTAGGGTCGTTTGGATAAGCGTCGTGTCTCCCTGCCTTAAAAGAATTCTTCTGATCTGGCCGGAAGCTCAACTGTCGCCCCTTGAACTACCGCCAGCCATTACGGACCGTATCCGTTTCTATTCCCCCTGCTGCAAAATCCTCGTGGCCTTCCGCACCAAGTGCCGGGTGAACCGCTCCAACAGGGCTGAGGACAAGTTCCAGCAATGCCAATACAAATGCACCGGCACAATGTGGGAGGGCGCCAGGTCAACCAGTAGGCCGGCTTCCAAAAGCTCCTTGCTTTGCTGGTCCGGCAGCATTCCGTAGCCCAAACCCGCTTCTATAAACGATACAAACTGCTCGGACGACGGCAGGTAATGGGCGGGCAGGGGGGTGGGGACCTCTCCCAAGGCCAGGGGGAACATCTTGTAGTGCAAGTGGTCCTTCCTGTTGAATATGAAAAACGGCGCCTTGGAAGCCGATTCCAGGTTCATTCCTTCAGGAAACCATTTGGCCGCGTATTCCGGCGAAGCGATCAGCCTATAATCCATCCGGCCCAGATACTCCATCAGGCATCCCTGCATGGGCCGATCCTGCACGCTGATGCACCCGATAACCTCGCCGTCCCGCAACATCTTATGGGTCTCGTCCTGGTCGTCCCCCCGAAGATCCAGAAGCAGGCGCTCCCTGATCAAAAAGTCGCGCACCGCCGGTAAAAACCAGGTGGATAGGCTGTCTCCGTTGATGCCTAAAGCCAAGGTCGTGAATACATCCTGGCCGGTCAGGTCCAAGGATTCTTTCAAATCTTCCTCCAACCGGTTCACTTGCAGATAATGCTTGATCATCTGCCGCCCCGCGGGCGTGGCCCGGGGAGGGGACGTCCGCACCATCAGCACCTGGCCGGCTTGATCCTCCAGCAGCTTGACCCGCTGCGACACCGCAGACTGGGTGATGTGCAGCCTGGCCGCCGCTTTTTCAAAACCGCCTTCCTGCACCACCGCAGCCAAAGCCTCCAGCAATTTGTAATCCAGCATTATTCTTCTCCCTGCCAGCAATGGGGTCAAATCTACGTTTGACGTTTGAGACGCAACTCTCTAAATAATAAACGAAAAACCGGCCTGTTTTTGGGTGGTGTCAGGGCGGATCAAGTACGTGTGCGCCGTCCCTTATTTGTCAATCCCAAGTGTTGTGATGGGAAATCCAGGGGGCTTTATTTTTCTAAAATATTTCATTAGCAAAATTTATGATCATTAAAAACAATTAATTTTACTTTTGCATCGCCGGACCCTATTTTAGCCCCGCAACCGGTTGAAATATTCAGCACTATTTGGGAGGAGCATCATGGGATCGGAAGCATTGGCCATAGCCTACGGGGTGGGTTCGGCCCTCACCTGGGGCGCGGCGGATTTTAGCGGAGGCATGGCTTCCAAACGGGGAAACGTCTATGCCGTGGTATTGTTTTCCCAGTTTGTGGGCCTGTTTTTTATACTGGCTTTATTGGGCGCCACC
This sequence comes from Desulfatibacillum aliphaticivorans DSM 15576, assembly GCF_000429905.1. Classification (NCBI taxonomy): domain Bacteria; kingdom Pseudomonadati; phylum Thermodesulfobacteriota; class Desulfobacteria; order Desulfobacterales; family Desulfatibacillaceae; genus Desulfatibacillum; species Desulfatibacillum aliphaticivorans. The sequence continues at coordinate 226,435 of NZ_KE386982.1, forward strand.
GGCGAGGAATACCCGGGCGCGTCGACTTTGATTTACGGCGGATTGGCCGGCCTTTCCGGGGCGCTGGGCCTTATCTGTTTGTATAAAGGGCTGGCAAGAAGCCCCATGGCCGTGGTGGCGCCCGTCTCCGCAGTGGTGACGGCTTTGCTGCCGGTGCTGGTTGCAGTCATCCTGCACGGGCTGCCGCCGGTATTGCAGATTGCCGGATTCTTCCTGGCTTTGGTTTCCATCTGCCTGGTTTCCTGGACAAGGCAATCCGTGCGGATAAGACAAGAGGACATGCTATTGCCGGTCCTGGCCGGGATGGGCTTCGGCGGCTTTTTTGTGGGGATTCATTACGCCGGATACAGCGGATTCGCCTGGCCCTTGCTGTCTGCGAAAATTGTGGGGCTCACCGTTTTATCCCTGGTATTGGGCTTTAAACTCCGAGGACAGTCCCTGGGACATACTCCCTGGAGGTGGATTTTGTGGGCGGGCATCTTGGATGTGGCCGGCAACGGCCTTTTCATCCTGGCGTCCCAGACCGGCAGGCTGGACCTTGCGTCCGTCCTGGCGTCCTTATATCCTGCGTCCACGGTTTTATTGGCCTGGCGCATATTAAAGGAGCGCATGACCGGCGGTCAATGGGTGGGCATGGCTACGACGTTGGCTGCCTTGGCCTTGATTTCCATGGGATAGGAAAACCCCAGAAAGGACTGTCATGAAGATTCCGGTTTTTGACCTGGAACGATATTTCGCCAAGTACGAGTTTTCCACCAAATACCTTTTATCCTGTTCCGATTGCCAGACCATGTCCATGCACGAACTGGCCGCCATGGCTTCGGAGGCCGCCCGGCCTCTCTGGGACGGCCTGGAGCTTGGGTATACCGAAACCATGGGGCATCCGCTTTTGCGGCAGGCCATAGCCGATCTTTACCTGGGTCTGGCGGCTGACAATACTCTGGTCGCCGCGCCGGAAGAGGGCGTTTTTTTGTTCATGAACACCCTGCTTAAAGCCGGCGACCACGTGGTGTGCATCAGCCCGGCTTATCAGTCCCTGCATGAGGTGGCCAGGGCCATTGGCTGTGAGGTGTCGGATTGGGTTTTGGACGAACAAAACGGCTGGGCGCCGGATTTGGCGGACCTGGAAAAACTGCTCCGGCCGGAAACCCGGCTGGTGGTGATCAATTTTCCTCACAACCCCTCGGGCGCCGTTGTCAGTCAGGATTTTCTGGACTCCCTGTACGCCTTGTTGGATGCACGGGGGATTTATCTGCTGTCCGACGAGATGTACCGGTTTCTATATCATGACCAGGCCCAGCCCCCCAACCCGGCGTGCGGGGATTATCATCGGGCAGTGACCCTTGGAGGCCTGTCCAAAGCATTCGGCCTGCCAGGGCTGCGTTTGGGCTGGCTGGCGACGCAGGACATGGATTTGTTGGAAGAAATGAGCCGCTTCAAGGATTACACCACCATTTGCCACAGCGCGCCCAGCGAGATTTTGGGAATCATAGCCCTGGAGAACAGGGAGGCCATCCTTGATCGGCAAACAAGGCTGATCCGCAAAAACCTGGAAGTCCTGGAGGCGTTTTTGAAGGAGCATGACGCCCGCATCCGGTGCGTTCTTCCCAAGGGCGGCTCCATGTGCTTTCCCCGGCTGACTTTTACGGACAGCGCCCAGGCTTTTTGCGAGAATCTGGTCCGGGACACCGGCGTTATGCTGGTTCCGTCAACCATGTTCCGGTTCGGCGACCATCACGTGCGCATCGGGATAGGCCGCAGGGATTTCCCCAAGGTTCTTGAGGTCTTTTCCTCATACCTTGCGGCCGTAGTTTAGCGGCTGATAAACGGGCTCCCGGAGACTACTGTTTTTTCCGGGAGTGCGTGGAAATTCTTATCGGCCTTTCCAATGCCCAATTGGCCCTTTTGGTTGTCGCCCCAGGCCAGGACCGCGCCGTTTTCGGCCACCGCCAGGGAATGGTAACGCCCCGCAGCCAGGCAGATCACGCTGTGAAGGGAAGCCAGGGTCGGATGGTCTTCATGATTTTGGGCGCCTTGCCCAAGTTGTCCGCGATCGCCGGCTCCCCATGCGAGAACGGAGCCGTCGCCCATCAAAGCCAGGGAATGTCGGCCGTTGGCTGTAATGGCCCTCACTCCCTTTAATGGGACGCCGTTGGTCGATCTGACCGGCAAGGGATCTCGCACAAAACCATTATGCGGCCCCATGCCTAGCTGGCCCACGCCGTTGTTTCCCCATGCCCACACTTCCCCATCCCTGGTCAAAGCCAAAGAGAAGGCGTGTCCTGCAGCGATTGCGACAACATTGTCCAAAGGCTTGTCAACGGAATGCATTACCTGCACGGGGGCCTTGCGGTCATAATCGCTGCAGTCTCCCAACTGGCCGAATTCGTTGTCTCCCCACGCCCAAACGGTTCCGTCGACGCTCAAGGCCAGGGAGTGGGCGAAACCCGCCGCCACTGCCTTGACGCCGGCCAAAGGCTTTCCGAACCTCATCACCTGTCTTGGATTTTGCCTGTTTTTCAGGGTTCCGCCTCCAATCTGGCCGTCACTGTTGGAGCCCCACGCCCAAACGGTTCCATCGGAAGCGACCGCCAGGGAGTGTTCTCCCCCGCACGCAGCGCCCACGATATTTTCAAGCGGATTGGTCCTTATGTGCCTTACCTTTACGGGGGATCGGCGTTCATAAAAGAATCCGTCTCCGAGTTGGCCCATGGAATTTTCACCCCAGGTCCATACCTCGCCTTTGGCGGTCAGGGCCAATGAGTGATGCTCTCCCGCCGCAACCTTTAAAACGCCGTTTAATGGAGCGCCGGACTTATGCATTACCTGGACGGGAGAGAGGGAGGCCTTGTTCGTTCCAATCCCAAGCTGGCCCGAGGAATTGTCTCCCCACGCCCAAACGGTTCCGTCGTTTTTGACAACCAGGGAGTGATATCCTCCCCCTGCTGCAATTCCCCAAACAGGATGAGGCGCGTTTCGATGCCGGGCGCTGGTTCGGGCTTCCTCGGAGGGACGCGGCTGACTGGAAGTGCACGCCAGGCAGCCTAAAAGCAGGATCGTCACGACTATCGCCGGAATAAGGACGGGCTTCAGGGAGTGTTCGGAGGAGAGCATGGATTTAAGCATCGTGTGATTTTCTTTCTTTTTAGGGCGGTTTGCTTGGGAACTAATGCGTCGGCTCTGCTCCAGCGGCGATTTCGCCTTGACGGCATGGGAATCCGGGCCGAGGCCGAAAGCAGTAATTAACGCCAGTCAGGCAAATACTGATAAAAAATAGCATAAATCCAGTATTTGCTGCAAATAAAGATTCGAGACTACCCTATCAACCATAAAGATGTTTCAGTTGCATAAGGTATGGGCAATATCCGAAAAGCCTCTGAAAGCCCTAATATGCGGCCGTTTTGAGGCGCCCTCACCTTTTCTGGGGAAAGCTGGTTATCCCCACGATTTTGCCATGTTTTTTCGCTGAGGTGGACATGTCCCCCCGTCCTCTGTATAATGATTCCGCATGATTTATACATACCGGCATGTTCGGCGGCGCTTCATCAATATAGGAGCAGCCGATCCGCTCTATCGCGTACGCATGACAAAAGGAGAATGCAATGCAACGGGGACGTCTTGGCGAACTCCTGGGAATTGAATATCCAATTATTCAGGGCGGCATGGTTTGGGTTTCCCATTGGCAATTGGCGGCGGCCTGTTCCAACGCGGGCATCCTTGGGACTTTGGGCAGCGGGTCCATGTCCCTGGATGAGGTTAAGGAAAACATAACCAAAATGCAGGAAAACACGGACAAGCCTTTTGCCGTGAACATTCCCATGCTGCGGCCCGACGCTGTGGAAATCGGTCAAATCGCTTTGGACATGGGCGTGAAGATTCTCATCACCTCGGCCGGCAACCCGGCCAAAATCGTTCCCGTCCTGAAGCGGGACGACACCTTGCTCATTCATGTGGTTCCTTCGGTGCGCGGCGCTGTCAAGGCGCAGGAGACCGGCGTGGACGCCATTGTATGCGAAGGCTACGAGGCGGGAGGCCATAACAGCCCCTACGAAACCACCACCCTGGCCCTCACTCCCCAGGTTGCCGACGCCGTGGACATCCCCGTGGTCGCCGCGGGCGGCATCGCCGACGGCAGGGGGATCGCTGCGGTCATGGCATTGGGCGCGGACGGCGCGCAACTGGGCACCCGCTTCATCGCCACCACCGAGTGCAACGCCCACGCCAAATACAAAGACCTCATCGTGGACACGCCCGACACCGGCACATGCATTATCGGCCGCAAGCTCTCGCTTTTGCGGGTGATCCGCAATGATTTCGCCCAACGGATTGAAGACGCGGAAAAACAGGGCGCCGACAAGGACGGCCTGCTCAAGGTTATCGGAAACGAATTCAACAGAAATCGGGCCGCAGCCGTGGACGGGGACCTGGCCGAAGGCGCGTTTCAAGCCGGTCAGTCTTCGGGGATGGTCAAGGACGTGGTTCCCGTGGCGGAATTGGTCAAGAGGCTTGTTGCGGAGTTTGAAGCCGCCAAGCAAGTTCTTTCTAATATGTAATCAAACCAATAAAAAGATACGTAAACAACCCGTGGAGGACCTGAATGAAAAAGTGGAAATGCTTGGTTTGCGGATACATCCATGAAGGCGATGAACCGCCTGAGAAATGCCCGGTTTGCGGCGCCGACGCCAGCCAGTTTGAAGAGTTGATCGAAGAGGACGCCCCGGCTGAGGAAGCGCCTGCTGAGGCTGAACCCGCTGAAGCAGCGCCTGTAGAAGCAGCGCCTGTGGAAGAACCTGCGGCTGAAGAAGCGGCCGTCGAAGAGGCTAAGGAAGAAGAGGCCTCCCCGGAGCCCGCCCCGGAGGAAGAAGCTCCCAAGGCGGAGGAATCCGTCCAGGAGGCTCCTGCGGAGGAGGCGCCGGTGAAAAAGTGGCGCTGCACGGTTTGCAATTACATCCATGAAGGCCCTGAGCCGCCTGAAATCTGCCCGGTTTGCGGCGCGGACAAGAGCAAGTTCGTGGAATTCAAGGACGGGGACGAAATACCGTCCAGGAAGAAAAAAGCCGCCCCCAAAGAGGAAGACAAGCCGGCGGAGGAAATCAAGGAAACTTACAAAGTGGAGGAGTCCATTGGCCGGGATTCGACTCCGGAGCCCGAGCCTTTGTCCTTTATTGAAAAATATGACGCATGGCTGTCCCTGCTCACTCAGCATCACGCCCATCCCATTGCCGTGCACATTCCCAACGGCCTGGTTCCCATCGCCGTGATTTTCATGGTGCTGTCCATGCTGTTCCATTCCCAATCCCTGGGCCAAGCCTATTTTTACAACATGATCGCCGTGCTTCTGGCCATGCCCTGGGTGCTTTTCACCGGGTATGTGGATTGGCAGCGGGTGTATAACGGGGCCAGCACTTCGGTTTTTAACTCGAAAATAGTATGCGGCCTGATAGTAGCAGGCATCGCTTTCATTGTAGTGGTCTGGAGACTGTTTCAGCCTGACATTCTCATGCCTGGCGCCTCCGGCCGTTTTTTCTTTGCGCTTCTTAATTTCATCATGGTGGGGGCTGCAGGATATGCCGGATTCCAGGGCGGAAAGCTGGTTTTCAACAAATAGGCGAATAGGAATGCCGGGAGTTGTGATCCTGGCTTTGGTTATTATGGCGTGTGCGGGAGCCTTTACGGCCCCCGCTGCGCTCGCCAAAGAGGTTCGGCTCATTCCGCAGTGGGTCCCGCAGGCTCAATTCGCCGGATATTATATGGGCCTTAAAAAAGGCTTTTATAAAAAAAGGGGCATTGACCTGACGATTATCTCCGGAGGGCCGTTAAGGCAGTCTTCCGAGTATCTGGCTTCGGGACAGGCGGAATTCGCCACGTTATGGCTGGCCTCGGGAATACAAATGCGGGACCACGCCGTGCCGGTGGTGAACATCGCCCAGATGGTTAGGCGCAGCGCACTCATGCTGGTGGCCAAAAAGAGCAGCGGCATCATTTCCCCCCAGGACATGAACGGAAAAAAGATCGGGCTTTGGGAACCGGTTTTTCAGATTCAGCCTTCGGCCTTTATCGAAAAATACGACCTGGACGTCACTACGATTCGCCAGTCCTATTCCGTCAATCTGTTTTTAAGGGGAGGCGTGGATGTGGCCTCGGCCATGTGGTATAACGAGTACCATACCATCTTAAACGCCGGCCTGAATCCCGACGAACTGGTCACCTTCTTTTTCTACGACCACGGCCTGAATTTTCCCGAAGACGGCATTTACGTCCTGGAAGACACCCTTAATCAGGATCCGGACCTGTGCAAGGCGTTCGTGGCCGCCTCCATTGAAGGATGGGATTACGCCTTCGCCCATCCCGAGGAAACCATCGACCTGGTCATGGCCAACCTGGAGGATGAGCACATTCCCGCCACCCGGGTCCATCAAAGGTGGATGCTTGATCGGATGAAGGACCTCATGTATCCCCTAAGCGGGGGGGGCATATCCGCTGAACTGAAATACGACGACTTTGCCAGAGTGGCGTATTCCTTAAAGGATTTCGGCCTGATAGACTCCATCCCGGAGTATAATGCCTTTTACCGAAAGTGCTATGATGAAAACCACCAATAGGGGCATTGCCTTTAAACTCAATTTGTGGATCCTGACGAGTGTGACCCTGATTTTCGCGGTCATATTCACCTACACGTATTTGTTCACGCGGGACATGCTCATCGCGAAAATCGAGCAAAGCGCTCTTGATTTGGCTCGGGCCACTTCCGAGGATATTGACGCCGTTTTGCTTTCCGTGGAAAAAACCCCGGAAAACATAGCCGTCGCCATGGAGCAGTTTCGTCCCCAAAGCGGAGCTTTTACGGGCCTGATTCAGGAAACCATCAAGCGCAGCCCGGAAATCTACGGCGCCACGGTGGCTTTCGAACCCTGGGAGTACAGTACAAACATTCGGTACTTCGCCCCCTATTACTATAAAGGCAGGGACGGCAAGGTCGAATTCACCTACATCCCCTATGACTACATTTACGAAGATTGGTACCAGATCCCCAAAGAACTGGACGAGCCGGTGTGGAGCGAGCCCTATTTTGACGAAGGCGCGGGCAATATCCTCATGTCCACCTATTCGGTTCCCTTTTACGACCTGAACAGCCCTGAAAAGAAGTTATGGGGCGTTACCACGGCGGACATCTCCCTGGCTTGGCTCCAGGAAATCGTCCAGGCAATTAAAATCGGAGAGACCGGATACGGCTTTCTCATCACTAAAAACGGAACCTTTGTCACGCATCCAAACTCCCGCCTGATTATGAACGAAACCATTTTCAGCCTGGCCGAGGGCAAAGGCGACGCGCGGCTGCGCGAGATCGGCCGGCGCATGATTGCAGGCGAGACCGGGTTCGTGTCCCTGAACTGCGAATTTTCAGGCAAGCCCTGCTGGCTGGTCTACAACCCCTTGTCTTCCAATGAATGGTCCCTGGGCGTCATGTTTCCCAAAGAAGAACTCATGGCTGACGTGTTCCGCCTGAATAAAATCGTCATCGGCCTGGGCGCCGCCGGCTTCATTTTGATCATGTTTCTTATCGCCGCCATTTCAGGAACCATTACGCGCCCCCTCAGGGCCTTGACCAGAGTGGCCGAGGACGTGGCCACCGGAAACCTGGACGCGGAAATGCCCGAAGTCAAATCCCGGGACGAGGTGGCCAGCCTGGCCCACTCCCTGGATAACATGAAAACCTCCCTCAAGGATTACATTCGGGATCTCACGGACCTTACCGCCGCCAAGGAAAGAATCGAAAGCGAACTTCAGATCGCCCGGGACATCCAGATGGGCATCCTGCCCAAGGTCTTTCCGCCCTTCCCGGAGCGGGACGACTTCGCCCTCTACGCCGATGTGGAGCCCGCCAAGGAAGTAGGCGGCGATTTGTACGACTTTTTTTTCATCGACGAGGAGCGCCTGTGCGTCACCCTGGGAGACGTGTCCGGCAAGGGCGTGCCTGCGGCGCTCTTCATGACCATCACCCAGACCCTCATTAAAACCCGGGCCACGCAAAATCTTTCCGCGGGAGAAGTGATTGCATGGGTGAACCACGACCTGGCCCAGGAAAACCCCTCCTTTATGTTTGTGACCATGTTCTTCGGGATTTTCAACGTGAAGACCGGAGACCTGGATTACGTCATTGCAGGACACAACCCGCCTTACATCGTCCGCGCCAACGGAGACCTGGAAATGATGCCCTCCACCAAAGGCATGGCCCTGGGCATCCGGGAGGAGGCCCAGTACTCCGCGGCCAAGGTTACGCTTAGCCAGGGGGACATGCTTTTCCTGTACACCGACGGCGTCACCGAAGCCATGGATCCCCACAACGACCTTTTCTCCGAGGAGCGCCTGGAGAATATCCTCAAGGAGCACGGACTAATGAAGGTGGGAGACCTCATCAAGCACATCTTTGCCGAGGTGCATTCATTTGCCGACACCGCTCCCCAGGCCGACGACATCACCATGCTGGCCCTTCGCTACACGCCGGAGTAGGGAGGCCGTGGCAGGATGCTTGTCGGGTCGCTTCGCTCTGGATTTTTGGCTTTCCTATCTCTTGCGCCAGATCAAACGCCTCCGGATCCCAAATATATCCTGAATCGCTCCGCGTGACCCCACCTGTATTTGCCAATAAAGATAGTTGGTTATATCGCAGGTCGGGTCACGCGAAGCTCTTAAATTGCATTTGAATCCCAAAGATGTCGTTTCGCCGCATCCGAATCAAAAACATAATAAGCTCGTGCGCAACGACCCGACATTTTCCTGCCTTGCCAGTGCCACCCAAAAAAACAAGCCCCGCGCCAATATCGACGCCGCACCGGCGCCGCCCCTCCTCAAAAAAAAACGCAGAGCAAGCCCTGACCTGTATTGTTTAGCAAATCCTCAAACGTCAAACGTAGATTTGACCCCATGTTTATTCGAACTTGCCCTTGACAGGGGCGTTTAAAGCGGACAAGATTAATTTTTACGATCGTGTAAAGAAGCCGGATTTTTGTTTGACGACTCAAGGGATATTATGACAATTCCGCCCCCTTCTTCGGCGGATTAAACAAGGAGAAAAAGATGATTGATGCACTGTTTTCCATGAAAGGCAAGATTTGCCTGGTCACCGGCGGGTCCAGGGGGCTTGGCTATTACATGGCTCAGGGATTTTTGGAAGCCGGGGCCGCCCGCGTATATATTACGGCCAGGAAAGCGCCTGCCTGCCTGGAGGCGGCGGAGGAGCTCTCAAAGTTCGGCGAGTGCATCGCCATCCCCGGAGACGTGGGCGGGCTGGAAGGCATCCAGGCTCTGGCCGCCCGAATTTCCGAAAAGGAAGACAGCCTGGACGTGCTGGTAAATAATGCCGGCGCGGCCTGGGGCGCGCCTATTGACGCCTTCCCGGAAAAAGGTTGGGACAAGGTGATGGACCTGAACGTCAAGTCTCCGTTTTTCATGACACAGGCCTTTTTGGCCTTGCTCAAAAAGGGAAAAAACGCGGAAAACACCGCCAGCGTCGTCAATATCGGCTCCATAGCCGGGATTGTGGGCGACAGCCTTTCCAGTTACAGCTACGGACCGAGCAAGGCAGCCATCCACCAATTGACGCGGAACCTGGCAAAGGATTTGGCGGATGACCACATCCGGGTTAACGCCATTGCGCCGGGCCGGTTTTTCTCCAAAATGACCGAATACGTCAGCAAGGACAAAGCGGCCTACGAGGCGGAGTGCAAGGAAATTCCTCTGCACCGCTGGGGAAGCGCCGAGGACATCGCCGGGGTGGCCGTCATGCTTTGCAGCAGGGCTGGGGCCTATATGACCGGCCAGATCGTCCCCATCGACGGCGGCAGCTCTCTGTGAGGATAGATACGTTTTTATTGCTGTATAAAAATCCCCGGACGGCATGGCCGTCCGGGGATTAAAAATCATTACAGGTTGTTAGATGGCCAGGGTATTGTAGATATCCATGACTTCCTCAGACAGGTTATATAGGGCTTCCTGGATAGCTTCCTTGGGCGCCTTTTTTTTCAGCAGTTTGTTCAGGGCCTCCACCTGGCTCCGCGCCGCCTCGATGCGGGGCAGGAGGTCCGGGCGATCCTGCTTTCCGGCCTGCTCTTCGCAAGTATTGAGGCGACGATTCAGGGTGTCGGAATTGCGCCTGGCCTGCAGAGGGTACACGCGGCCCAGGGTCCACTCCTCCTGATTGTAAGGCATCTTGGAGGGGGTGTAATCCTCCTGCTCCTCATCCGCGCCCATTCCGGAAGCTCCGATCATGTCTTCGTCAATCCGGGCGCCCACCTGAGCTCGGGGCTGTATGCCGGTCTGCACCCCGGGCGGAACTCCGGCCCCGGAAAAGGTCTCATTTGCCGGGGCTGCAGCCTGGGCGGGGGATTCCTTGGGAACGACGCCTGCCTGCTTCAATTGATCCGCAGTCGCCTGCAGTTGCGCCATGCCCTGAGCCTGGGCCGCAGCGGCCTGGGCCTGGATGGCCTGAACGTCAGGAACGGATGATCCTGCAGCTTGCTCCACGGTTGCGGAAGATGAAGGCGGCGCCTCCGGAGCTTCGGATGTTTCGGGCTGCTGAGGAGCGTCAAAATCCACGGTTTTGCGAACGGTTTCCCCGGCTTTGATCTCCACCTTAAAGGTTCTCTTGGATTTGTCGCCCCAATCGTCCCGTATTTCTATGGAATAAACGCCAGGCAGGACTTCAAACTTGGACGGCGCGTTTTCCGTGCTGTCATCCCGGACCACCTCTCCGTCCGGCTTGGTCAACTCCACGGCGGCGTAAAAGAGTTTTCCGTTTCTAATGGGAGAGACCTCCAGGACGCCGGACTCAAAGGAAACCTCCTTTTTAATTGTTTGGCTCGAGAGAATTTCGATTTCACCCAGGTCCATAACGGCCTTGGTTCCCCATTCGTCCGAGATCTGGACGGAGTATTTTCCCGGGGGCAGTTCAAACTTGGCTGGCGTGCTTGAGGTGCTGTACTTCATCAGGCTTTTGCCTTGCAGGGTCTTGGTCTTTACGGCAGCGTCAAACAGTTCTCCTTTTTTCCGGGGATAAACCTCCAGAAAGCCGGACTCGAAGGCCGCTTCCTTTTTCACCGTCTGGCCCGGGATAATCGTAACTTCGCCAAGGTCAATAATGGCGTCGGTTCCCCAAGCGTCCCGCACCGTGATGGAATATTGGCCGGGGAGCAGTTCGAACTTGGCGGGCCTGGTTTCGGTGCTGTTGTCGCTTTTCTCTTCCCCTTGCGGAGTCTTGACTATCACAGCCGCGCTAAACAGTTTCCCCTGCTTCATTGGGAATAATTGCAGGAAGCCGGTCTCGAAGACGGCTTCCTTTTTGACCGTCTCGCCAGGGACAACGATGACCTCGCCCAGATCAATAATAGAGTCGGTTCCCCAGGCGTCCCTGACTGAGACCGTGTAGGCGCCCTCTTCCAGATCGAATGCGGCGGTCCTTGTTTCAGTGCTGTTATCGCGAAAATCCTGGCCGTTGGAACCTTTGACTTCCACGGCGGCGGAAAACAGCATGCCTTCTTTGATAGGGGAGACCTCCAGCCTGCCGGCGCCGAATTTCGCGGTGATCTCCGTGACGTCATTTTCCGTGACCTCCACGGCCTTGAACAGCTTGTGGGGATGAGAATCCTGGACCCATGCATCAATGACTTTGACGTCGTACACCCCGGGCGGCAGGGCGAAACTCGCCGGGCGGGTTTTCGTGGACTGGCCCTGCATCACTTCTTCGCCGGTTTGCGGGTTTAAGACCACGACCTGCACATCCAGCGGCTTTCCGTTAAGCAGGGCGGATACTTTGAGGTTTTTTTCCACGGTTTTTTCAATGACCGTGGTCAGAGCCTCCTTGAGTTTGTCTGCATTGGAAGCCGGAAAATACTCCCCGTCCCCTGCGGCGGCCATGCACTTCAGTTCCTCCTCGGTCTCACCTCCCACGTCAAAGCCCACCACATGCATGACAAAGTTAATTCCCAGTTTTTTGAGTTCAGCCACAAAGGCGCAGGGTTCGGGATCGCAGGTTTCCTTGCCGTCGGAAACAAGCAGGATGGTGGTTTCGTCCTCCAGATGCTTGATGGCCTCGGCGGTCAGGCGGATGGACCGCAGCATGGGCGTCTTGCCCTTGGGATTGATGGCCTTGATCTTTTCAATAAAGGCCTGTTTGTCTATGGGGCCTAAAGGGATGAGGGTTTCCAGGTCGTCGCAATCCCCTTTGCGGCGGTGGCCGTAGACCGTAAGCCCGACATTGATGTCGTCGGGCAAATCGTTGACTATGCCTTCCATGACTTCTTTAGCAATGGTGATTTTTGCCTTGCCCTCTATTTGCCCCCACATGCTGCCTGAAGCATCGAAAATCAAAATAAGGTTGCTTCCAGGAGACGCAGCATTTGCCAAATTTAATTCCATGGGAAAAACAAATGCTAACAATAAAACCAATAAAATTAAACTCTTTAAGGATTTTTTCATACGCATGAGAACCTTTCCGACAGTAAAAAATTCTTGTCCCAAGCAATACGCGGCATAAAGCCCGCCCATTGCACAAATCTAGCCTGAACGCTAGCCAGGAAACCCCGATCCCCTCAAATCGAGCCTGCCGAGAGATGGCAGTATAGCGGTCTAATGGTGTAAACCGCAGGCGAAATTTTTAAAACGGTGTCTTTTACTTAATGATCGGGAATTAATTCAGATATTTTAGACAAAGGCAAGCCCTTTTTTGTAATATAAGAGACCTTACAAAACGCAAAGAGCGGCGCTTCCGGTTAAGGAAACGCCGCCCGAGTATTTCTGACGTTGGCTTTTTCTATCTGTTTCTACGGCGAAAGCCGAAAAAAAAACATCCAGCCGATTCTTAGGCCAGGTCAAACCGGTCCAGGCTCATGACCTTATCCCAGGCCGCAACAAAGTCCTGCACGAATTTTTCCTGGCCGTCCTCGCATCCGTATACCTCGGAAATGGCCCGAAGCTGGGAGTTGGAGCCGAAAACAAGGTCCACGCGGGTTCCGGTCCACTTGAGCGCGCCGGTCTTGCGGTCGGAGCCTTCAAAGACATCTTCGTCATTGGCGCTGGGCTTCCAAACCGTACTCATGTCCAGCAGGTTCACGAAAAAGTCGTTGGAAAGGGTCTCCTGTTTGTCGGTGAAAACGCCGTGCTTGGACTCTCCGTAGTTGACGCCGAGCATGCGCAGACCGCCGACAAGGACCGTCATCTCCGGCGCGGTCAGGGTCAGGAGTTGGGCCTTATCCACCAGCAATTCTTCCAACTTGACCGAGAACTTGGCTTTTTGATAGTTGCGAAAACCGTCCGCCTTGGGTTCCAGCACGGAAAAGGAGTCTCCGTCCGTCTGCTCTTCCAGGGCGTCCATGCGGCCCGGCGCAAAGGGGACCGCCGCGTCGGCGCCTGCATTTTGAGCCGCCTTTTCCACGCCTGCACATCCGCCAAGAACGATCAGGTCGGCCAGGGAAACCTTTTTGCCGCCCGACTGGCCGGCGTTGAAATCCTTTTGGATTCCTTCCAAGGTTTGCAACACTTTTTGAAGCTCCGCCGGCTGGTTGACCTGCCAATCCTTTTGCGGGGCGAAGCGAATGCGTGCGCCGTTGGCGCCGCCGCGCTTGTCCGAACCCCGGAACGTAGAGGCCGAGGCCCATGCGGTCGTAACCAGTTGGGAAACGGACAGGCCGGAGGCCAAAATTTTTGCCTTAAGGTCCGCAATGTCCTTATCATCGATCAGTTCATGATCCACGGCGGGAATCGGGTCCTGCCAGATCAGGTCTTCTTCCGGAACTTCAGGGCCGAGGTAGCGAGCGCGCGGGCCCATGTCGCGGTGGGTCAGCTTGAACCACGCCCGGGCGAAGGCGTCCGCAAACTCTTCGGGGTTTTCCAGGTAGCGCCTTGCAATGGGCTCGTAAATGGGGTCGAACTTAAGGGACAGGTCGGCTGTGGTCATCATGGGGCGGTGCTTTTTGTCGGGATCATGGGCGTCAACCACCATATCCTCGTCGTCCACGTCCTTGGCCAGCCATTGGTTGGCGCCGGCCGGGCTCTTGACCAGTTCCCAGTCGTATTTGAACAACACCTTCAGGTAGCCCATGTCCCAGGTTGTGGGACGAGGCTTCCAGGCGCCTTCGATGCCGCTGCTAATGGTGTCGCCGCCTTTGCCTCTGCCGTGGCTGCTTTTCCAGCCCAGGCCCATTTCCTCAAGGGGTGCAGCTTCCGGCTCAGGCCCCACTAGTGCCGCGTCGCCTGCGCCGTGGCACTTGCCGAAGGTATGGCCGCCAGCCACGAGCGCCACCGTTTCTTCGTCGTTCATGGCCATGCGGGCGAAGGTTTCGCGTACGTCTTTGCCTGAGGCGATGGGGTCCGGGTTGCCGTCAGGACCTTCGGGGTTGACGTAAATCAGGCCCATCTGCACGGCGGCCAGGGGATTTTCCAGGTCCCGTTCCCCGGAGTAGCGGCTTTTGGGCTTGTCGCTGGTAGCCAGCCACTCTTCTTCCGAGCCCCAGTAAACGTCCTGCTCCGGCTCCCAAACGTCTTCACGCCCCCCGGCGAAGCCGAAGGTGGGCAAGCCCATGGACTCAATGGCGCAATTGCCAGCCAGGACCATGAGGTCGGCCCAGGATATCCTTTTTCCGTATTTTTGCTTGATGGGCCAAAGCAGACGCCTGGCCTTGTCCAGATTCACGTTGTCCGGCCAACTGTTCAAAGGCGCCAGACGCTGGCTGCCGGATCCTGCGCCTCCCCGGCCGTCGCCCATGCGATAGGTGCCTGCACTGTGCCAGGCCATGCGGATAAAGAGAGGGCCGTAATGGCCGTAATCCGCCGGCCACCATTCCTGAGAATCGGTCATCAATGTATACAGGTCTTCCTTGACCGCTTTTAAGTCGAGCTTTTTGAATTCCTCGGCGTAATTGAAATCGCCGCCCATGGGGTTGCTTTTGGATGATTGTTGATGAAGAATATTAAGGTTCAACTGGTTGGGCCACCAGTCTTGATTGGACGTTCCGCCGCCGGCGACGGGTTTGCTGGTTTTGCCTGTTACAGGGCACTTGCCGTTTTCACTCATGACGTGTCCTCCTTTTGGGCTATAGGGTTAGGCTTGGCTGCGCATTGCTTGCATATTCCAACGACTTCCAAATGGGCTCTGTTTATGGAACCAAAGTCTTTGACGGATTCGGGGATCTTTATCCCATCCAACTCCTCGCTGTAAAAATCCCGCGTCAAACCGCAACGGGAACAAACAAAATGATGGTGGTTTTCCATGTTGGCGTCAAACCGGGTCCTGTCCCGGGATGCTCCAAGGGTGGAGATCAAACCCAAATCAAGAAGCATCCACATGGTCCTGTACACCGTATCCAGCGACACCGTCGGAAGGCGTTCGCGCACTCGCTCATAAACCGTTTCGACATCCGGGTGATCAACGGACGAAGCAATCTCCCGGAAAATCTCCAACCGCTGGATGGTTTTTTTGACCCCGGCCTCGCTGATGGCTTTTTCAAAACGGGCCATTCGTTCATTTGTTTCCCTGAACGATATCTCCATATTTGAATCCTTCTGCAATTGATAATCGGTCTTATTTAAGAATATATTCTGATTAGAGTGGTGTCAAGATAAGTTTCGTTGGTTTTTCATTAAAATCATGTTGCATTTTGTTTTAACTGATAAAGTATTAAGTTAACGTGCAAATGCGCCCGTAACCCGTAATGGATTCCATGGGGGGCGCCTGAAGGCCGCGTCCATTTTTTAACCGATTTGCCCACCAGTTTCTCTTTTTCGCAGGGCGGAGGTAAAGCGTTTTTTTTAGCTTTTCAATATGTCTGAGAGGCGTTATTTCGGCCCTAAATTTTGGCAAGCCACGGGCATTGGGGGAAGTTTTTCCAATAAGTCCTTGCAGATCGGGGCTTTTTTCGGCATGACTTAGGATGCAGCATGGACCTGCGCACTTTTAACGCCTTTTTTGAAAGGAATAGACAAGAGAGTTTTACATGCCGAAAAAGAAGAAATCCCCCGGACCAACATCCCGACTGGTATTTCCCCAAGACGAACAAAAACACGACTGGCTTTCCCTTCTGTTGGAAGGCTACTTCATAACGGACCAAGGGGTGGCCAAAGGCATTGAGCTCATGGAAAAGCAGGGCGCGAAACTGGCCTGCGCCAAAGGGTGTTCGCACTGCTGCGCCACGCACAGGTCCATTCCCGCCTATCCCCTGGAGCTGATCGGCATCACCTGGTATTGCACGGAAAAGCTGGAGGAGCCTTTTCGCACTCCCTTGTTGACCCAACTCATGGAGCACAAACACGGAGACGCCTGCGCTTTTCTGATCGACGGGGTTTGCTCCATCCACCCGTTGCGGCCCATGGCGTGCCGGCAGTTCAACGTATTCAACAAGCCTTGCGAGATTGACGAGGACGCCTATTACACCCGCCGCAAGGACGTTATGAACCCCATCAAAAAATACACCAACAAGGCGTTTTCCGTTATGATGCCGTTTTACGGAGTGACGGACCGGGCTCAAAAGCGCCATGTGGTGGAAAACGGCCTCATGCACAACATGGCCAAGGACATGCAAAACCTCAACTGGGCCAGCCTCGCCCGCAAGATGATGGAGTTTGACGCGCAAAGCTAGTTGAGATATAATTACTTATATTTGTCAATATTTCATATTTTTATAGAAATTGGAAAAGGCGATGAGCAATCATAAATGGAAGCCTATTGAGGATCTGCAGGATGATTGGAGAGAACTTGCTTCCCATGAGTTGGCAGCCTTTTTTCCTATTTGGGCGGAAAGAAAGGTTCGGCTGGGCGACTCCATGGCCTTCGACCTATTCAACAAAAAATTGATTCGACAATGGGCCATAGAAACAGGGATTATAGAAGGCCTTTATACCATCGACAGAGGCGTCACCCAGGTGCTGATCGAAGAAGGCATCAAGGCAAGCCTGATTCCCCATGGCAGCCTGAATAAACCTGTTTCCGAGGTGGCGCCATTAATTAAGGATCAGGAAAATGTAGTGGAGGGGCTTTTTGATTTCGTTTCCCAAAAACGTCAATTGTCCACTTCTTATATCAAACAGATACACCAAGCCCTAACTATCCACCAAGACTATGTAGACGGAATGGATTCTCTCGGATCCCCTGTTCGTATGAAACTTCTTAAGGGCGAATGGAAAACCCTGGAAAACAACCCGTCCAGGCCTAACGGCAGCCTTCACCAATATTGCCCGCCGGAGCATGCCGCAGCGGAAATGGATCGGCTTGTTTCGTTGCACCACCAGCACAGCGAAATGAATGTGCCGCCCGAGATTGAGGCGGCCTGGCTGCACCATCGTTTCACGCAGATTCATCCATTCCAGGACGGCAACGGACGGGTGGCCCGCGCTTTGGCGTCCCTGGTCTTCATCAGGGCGGGATGGTTTCCGTTGGTCCTGATTAGCGAGGAGCATAGGACGGAATACATTGAAGCCCTGGAACATGCGGACGCTGGGGATCTCGCCCCGCTTGTGAATATGTTCGCCCGGATACAAAGGAAAGCCTTCATCAAGGCCTTAGGCATTTCCGAAGATGTATTGACGGAAAAGACGACCATGGACGCCATGCTTCAATCCATTTCCGAGAAATTGCAGGATCGTACAAAGGCTTCTTCTATGGAAGCAAGCGAAAAACAGAAAGTTTTTGAGTATTCCAAAGAATTGGAGTCGATCGCTAATGACAAGTTCGTGGGGTTGCGGGACAGACTCTCTGCGATACTGGCGGATTCCGCAAAGGACGTGTCCGTCTCTGTGCTTCCAAGCAAACCAAGCGTCAACAATATCTTTAGAAATCAAATTCTCAAGGCTGCGGAAGAACTTGATTATTTTGCCGACACTCTAACATATCACGCTTGGGTGCGGCTGCTGATTGACGACAAGCCGGAGACCCGCTTTGTTTTGTCCTTTCATTCTTTGGGCTCAGAGTTTGCCGGCGTGCTGGCTTGTTCTGCATTTTTGGATCAACGGGAATTTGGAGAAAACGGAGAGGTTGATGTACAAGGGCCTGTCGTTATTTGCCCAGACCCTTTTCAGTTCTCGTACAATCAGGAGTTGCCTCAAATCATCTCTTCCTTTGAGAAATGGCTCGACCAAGCACTTCTTTACGGCCTCGCACAATGGAAACAAAGCCTTTAACGCAAAGGCATTATTCCGTCCTGATGATTTCCACCTTGGAGACGGCGTTCAGGCTGTAGAGGTCCGGCCGGCGGTCGTGCAGGGGCCGGACCGTGGCCACGTGCCGCTGTTGGGCCAAAGCCGAAAGCGTCAGCTCCGAAACCACCGCCGCCTCCACGTTGGGATCGGCCTCGCCTTCCACGCCTTTTTCCGGGAATGAAAAATCGCTGGGCGTCAGGATGGCGGACTGGCTGTAATTCAGGAACGATCCCGCCCGAGTCTGCATGTTTCCCACGTTGCCGGTCATGACCACGTAGGCGAAATTCTCCACAGCCCTGGCCTGGGAGCACAAGCGCACCCTGAAGTAAGCCTTTTTTTCCTCCGTATAATAGGGCACGAAAAAGACCTCGGCGCCCGCCAAAGTCAGGAGCCTGGAGGTCTCGGGAAACTCGATGTCGTAGCAAATCTGGATGGCCACCCTGGCGTACGGCGTTTGAAAAAGGCGAATGGCCCTGCCTGGCTGGATGTTGGCCTCCTCCCTTTCCGCCGGGGTGATGTGCAGCTTCTCCTGGGTGTACACATGGCCCGTGGGCGTGAACAAATGGGCCGTGTTGTATATGGAGTCCCCGTCCAGGACGGGCTGGGATCCGCCCACAATATACAGGTTGTATTTCCGGGCCAGCCCTTGGAACATTTCCACGTACCTATCCGTGTACTCGGTGAGTTTGCGCACCATGTCTCCGTAGGTCGTTTCTTTCATGCAACTGAACATCTGGAAGGTGAAATACTCGGGAAACACCAGAAAATGGCAATGATAGGAGCTGCTGAAGTCGGCGAAAAAGCCCACGTTCCTTTCAATCTCCTCCCAGGACGCCACGGGCTTCATGGCGTATTGAGCCGCGCACACGCGGATGCGCCGCGCCGGATGCTTGACGGAGAAGGAGGAGGCGATGCGCTTTTTGGCCTCGTTGAAATCCGGGTTGGGCATTTCCAGATAGGTGCTGTAATTGAGGCTGGCCTTGTCAATGGTGATGTCCAGCTGGACCTTTTTAACCTGATAACCGGCCTTGAGATGGGCGTTCAGCGCTTGATCCCGCAGATCTCCATTGACTACCTTTTGCACGTATTGCTCGGCGCTCATTTTGCCTGCGTGCTCCTGGTATCCGGGAATGCGGCCGTAGGCGATCATGCGGCGCAGGTTGTAGCGCTTAAGCAAGGCCCTCCTGCGTTGATACAAAAGCATGGCCACGCCTTTTCTGCGGTATTCGGGATGCACCCCGATGTCCGCTCCGTAAAGCGTATCCCCGTCCTGATTATGGGTGCTGAAGGTGCCTGCGCCCGTAATTTCGTCCACGTCGTACCAGAAGTCGTCGTCGATGTTGACGATGATGGCCGTACAATATCCCACAATGCGGTCTTTATGGACGGCCACGAACTGTCCGTCGGGAAAGGCCTTGAACTGCATTTCGTATTGACGTTGATTGTATATGAATTCAGGAGGATAGTCGTTGTAGATGGCCCGGCTGCATTCGATAATCCGGGGAATGTCCGACTCACGCCAACGGCGGGTGGTTATTTTCAGGCGTTTTTCTTTCATTGCAGGCGTCCTTTGTGCCCAAAAAGAAATTAGCGCCGAAGAACGCGGCCCGGCTGGCCATGGCGCTTTCGGCTATAAAAGTCGCCCTGTACAGCCCCCAAACGAATTAATCAACAAAATTTATGGCGTGAAAAGATCCAAAAACAAAAAAAGGCGGCCAGAGGGCGGGCCGCCTTTTTAATCGTTTGAAATTGCTTTAGATCCTGCAAAGGCGCAAGACAAGCTACTCCACGTAAATCTTGTCTCCGGAGTAGATGGGTTCGTGCTCTTTCAGGTTGTTCAGCTTGCGCAGGGCGTCCAGGGAAACCCCGTACCTTTTGTGGATGCTGTACAAGGTGTCGCCGGCCTGAACCACGTGGTATTTCCGGTCAGCGCTCTTTGCGGGGGCCGCAGTACGGGTTGGAGCCGGCGCAGGAGCCGGGGCCGGGCGCGATACAGCCGGTGCGGGACGGGAGCTTGCCTGTCTTCTAAGCTCCTCAATCTTGGCCGAAAGTTTCATGCTTTCTTCCACGGCCGTCTGCGCGTTCTGATCGATCCGGTCCAGTTTGATGTTCCAGGCGGCTAAATTGGATTCCAATTTGGTCAGGCGGCTTTCTATGTCCTTCACCTGCTTGGAA
Source organism: Desulfatibacillum aliphaticivorans DSM 15576 (assembly GCF_000429905.1). Classification (NCBI taxonomy): domain Bacteria; kingdom Pseudomonadati; phylum Thermodesulfobacteriota; class Desulfobacteria; order Desulfobacterales; family Desulfatibacillaceae; genus Desulfatibacillum; species Desulfatibacillum aliphaticivorans. The sequence goes on from NZ_KE386982.1 coordinate 246,793, forward strand.
ACTCCGGAGTAGTCGCCCGTAGGCTCGGAGCCGCCGCCCAGGAAAAAGAACAGGACGGCGATAATCACCAGAACCGCCACAGCTCCGCCGATCCAATAAAGCATTTGGCGGCCAGTGCTGTCTTCCAGAAAGGATTCGTCATCCTCCCATTCGTCCTCGGTTTTGGCTTCTTCGGTAAAACCCGGGTTGGAGAAGCCGCTTTCCACGGGTTCCGTTTCCATGAATTGCTCTTCAGGCGACTTTGCTTTGAATTGATCGTCCATGTGCTGCTGCTCCTGTTCGGACATGTGTTCCCCCTTGTTTTTGGCCACTCTGTTCGTGGATTGCCTCCGCCTTTTGGAGTCCCCCATCTTACTGTCCCCTTCAACGGTTGTCAAATGTCCAGGATCCGGCTTTATTGTTTATGGGATATTTTCAGGCCCTTCCACCAATCGGAAGGGGCGGCGTCTATCGCAGCCTGTGCGATTTCGCGGGCCGCCTCCGTGTGAAGCCCGGCCAGGTTGTTTTCTATCCAATCCTGGACTGGAAACCCCCGCTGCAAGTATTCTTTTGCCGTCAGCAGGCATTCCAGATGATCGGCGTCCGCGACAATTTTGGCCTCCAGGCTGGATTCGTCGAAAAGCTCCCTGGCCAGCTCCGCCATTTCCCTTCCCAATTCCGAAGGAAGGCTGTCCGCCTGATCTTCGGCGGCCCTGACATTGGCCGTGGGGCAGTCAAAGTAACGCTGGGCGACTTTATGGAGGTCGTTGATGCGGGCCTCGGGGATGTCGTGATACAAGGCCATGGTCAGAACCTTTTCCCGATTGGCGCCAATGATTTTGGCCAGCATGCCCGCCAGAACGGCCGTGCGAAAGCTGTGCTCTGCCACGCTTTCCGGGGCGTCCACGCCCGCCACCCACCAGCCGGAGCGATCCACTCTCCTCAACTGTCCTGCTTCGTACAGGAATCGGGCGATTTTTTCAGCGCGGCCCTTATCCATTAGCTTAGCTCCAACTCGTCCGGGCTGATGCCGTATAGCCGGCACGTATTATTGAAGACCTGATCCGCCAGGGATTCCACGTCCTGGGACCGGACTTCCGCGGTTTTTTCAAGCACCCGCCTGACAAAGGCCGGCTCGTTGCGCCGGAACTTGTTTCTCTCCGGCGAAGGCGTCAAATAGGGCGCGTCGGTTTCCACAAGAATCCGGTCGTCCGGGATTTCCGGCGCCATAGCCCGCAATTCCTCGCCCCTGGCCTTATGGGTGATTACCCCGGTGATGCCAATATGGAATCCCATGTCCAGATAGGCGTGCATCTCCTCCCTGGTTCCGGAAAAGCAATGCACCACCCCGCCCTGGCCCGGCTGAACTTCAGCCCGAAGGATTTCCAACAGCCTGCCGTTGGTGTCCCGCTCATGGATGATCAGGGGCAGGCCGGTTTCACGGGCCATTTGAATCTGGCGGATGAACCATTTTTCCTGGACGTCCTGGGGCGAAAACATGCGGTTGAAGTCCAGGCCGGTTTCCCCCCAGGCCTTGACCTTGGGGCTTTTGGCCAGTTCCCGAAGCTCTTCCAGGACCTTTTCGCTGCACGACTTGGCGTCGTGAGGATGCACCCCCACCGAAGTAAAGCAGTTTGCCGAGGCTTCGCACAAGGGCACGGCCTTGCGGCAGGTTTTCAGGGTGATGCCCACAATCATGCAGGCGATCACCCTGTTATCTTTGGCGCGATCCAGGGTTTCCTGGAAATCGTCGTCGTAGGACTTGTCGTCAATGTGACAGTGGCTGTCAAAAATACGCATTACAAAGTTGCTCTAACCAAGCCTTTCCTTGCTTATGCGGCGGCTTCAAAACCCAAATCAAAGGCCTTGAGGTTGGATTCCAAAAACGCCTGTTTGGTGTTGTCCTTGATGGCCTGCTTGGCCGTGTCCGCCGAAATAGGAATGATCCCCGAGCGAATCAGGGCGCCCAAAAGCACCATGTTCAATCCCAGGGGATTGTTGGCTTCGTGGGCCAGCTTAAGAGCGTCAAAAGCCTTGAGGCTGGCGGTCTTGGCCGAAATCAGGTCCAGCATCCGGTCCAGGGGCGGATACACGCCCTTGCCGATGGCCGCAGTAAACGGGGGCAGGGGGCTGGTGTTGGTGATCACCGCCGTATTCTTGTTGCACCGGTTCAGGGCGCGAAGCGTCTCGGCGGGCTCAAATCCCAAAAGGACGTCCGCCTCGGAGTCGGAAATAATGGAGCTTTGGGCGTCGCCGAACACAATGGAAGACTCCACCACGCCGCCCCTCTGGGCCATGCCGTGGATCTCGCTCATATGAACGGGAATGCCGGACGCCAGGGCCGCCTCGCCCAGGACGCGAGCGGTGAGCAGGTTGCCTTGTCCTCCCACGGCCACTATGATCAGTCTTACAGGGTCCATGTCTTATATCCTTTCTTACGAGGGAAAGCGCCCCGCAAAAGGCGCTCCCTTATAATTCATTAATCCCTGATGGGAACGATTGCGTGTTCCGGGCAAACCTGGGCGCAAACCGCGCAGCCGATGCATTGCTCCGCATTGATGGCCACCTTGTTGTTTTCCACGTACATGGCCGGACAGCCAAGGGCGTCCACGCACAGCCTGTGGTCCTTGCATTTTTCCATATCAATGCGGAAAGGCTTTTTGGCAGGCCGCTTGAGCGCCTTGGCGTACAGGGGGCAAAGCTCCTGGGCGATGATGACGGATACGCCCTGGTAGGCCAGGGCTTCCTTGATGGCGTCCACGCTCTTTTGCACCTTGTACGGCTTGATCACCGTCACGCTTTCCACGCCCAGGCCTTTCACCACGTTTTCAATGGAAATCCGGTTGTAGCCTTCCTGGCCCATGGCGTCGCGGTCCACGCCGGGATTGGGTTGATGCCCGGTCATGGCCGTGGTTCCGTTGTCCAGGATGACCATGGTCACGTTGTGGTTGTTATGCACCGCGTTGATCAGGCCGGGCACGCCGGAATGGAAAAACGTGGAGTCGCCGATGTAGGTGACCACCTTTTGGTCGATGAACTTGGAGAATCCGCAGCCCGTGCTGATGGAGGAGCCCATGCAGATCAAAAAGTCCGCCGAGGACAGGGGCGGCAAAACCCCAAGGGTGTAGCATCCGATGTCCGTGGGATGCATGATTTCCATATCCTCCGCAGCCTTTTTGACTTCGTAGAACACGGCCCGGTGGGTGCAGCCGGCGCACAGGTTGGGCGGCCTGGCCGGAATTTCCGGCAGGTCGGAAAGATCCAGGGACGCGGCAGGCGCCAGGTCCACGCCAAAGAATCCTGCGATGGCCTTTCTCACGCCGGCGGGATCGAATTCCCCTTCCCGGGAGAAAAGCTCGGGGCCCTTGCCCTTGATCGGAATGGTGCACCCAACTTCCTGGGCCATGGAGCGCATGGCTTCTTCCATAAAAGGCTCGCCTTCTTCCGCGACCAGGATTTTTTCCTTGCCCTTTAAAAACTCGGTTACCTTTGCAACCGGCATGGGATTGGAAAAGCCGATCCTCAAGATGCTGACTTTGTCCGCAACGCCCAGATCGTTCAATGCGTCGCACACGTAATTGTAACTCACGCCGTTGCACACAATGCCCCAGGCGCCTTCGCCCTGGACATAGTTGAAATCAGTCTGATCCGTGATTTTTTCCGCTTCCGCCAGCCGTTGAAGCAAACGGGTGTGAAGCCTGCGGGAAACCGCCGGGATTGCCACCAGATTGAAAGGATCCTTGGTAAAGGAGCCCTTGATGTTGGGCTTTACAAGCTCGCCCAGGGTGATGGCGCCCGTGGAGTGGTTGATCCGTGTGGTGGTGCGCAGAATTACGGGCTCGCCCAGCTTTTCGGAAAGTTCAAAGGCGTAGGTCGCCATTGCCTTGGCTTCAGGCAGGGAAGAAGGCTCCAGCACGCACAATCCGGCCATTTTGCCGTAATACCGGTTGTCCTGCTCGTTCTGGCTGGAAAACATAAAAGGATCGTCCGCCGTCAAGAGCACCATGCCGGCTTTTACGCCGATGTACGCCAGGGTCATGAGAGCGTCGGCCGCCACATTCACCCCAACATGCTTCATTACGCACATGCTGCGGATGCCCGCGTTTGCGGCCGCGGCCGCTACTTCCAGAGCCACCTTTTCGTTGGTGGAATATTCAAAATACAGGTCGCTTTCCTTGGACATTTGAAAAAAGGCCAGGGAAAGCTCCGAAGAAGGCGTACCCGGATAGGTTGTGGCGCAGGCCACACCGGCCTCCACCGCGCCTCTGGCGATGGCCTCGTTTCCCAGAACAAGCATTTCCTTTCCTGGTTGGTCTAACAACAGCTTGTGCATGGCAGATTCCTTTTTAAGGTTTGTTGGTTTTTTATTTCCTAAGACGATATTTGACGCCCGGACCTTAACCCCGGGCATATTTACGAAAAATCCTCACGCTTCAGAGCATGGTGCGCGTTGATTTAAACCTTATTTTCATATACGAGGATATACAGCCTGTAAAGGCTTTTCCATGGAGAGGCCCCGGCGGGGCGAGCCGCAAAAAAAAACGCCGGGCGTTAAAAAATTCGCGGCTATAAGGCCAGAGAGACTTCGATTGCGGCCAAATATTGCCTAAAAGCTCTAAATAGTGTAACTCAAAAAGATATTTTAAGATTCATTGTAAGGAGGCAGCATATGACCACCCCTAAGACGACTTTGGTTCTTGCCACGCGCAATAAAGGAAAAACCCGGGAAATCATGGAAATCCTGAAAGGATACCCGGTCATCATTAAGAATCTGGACGATTTCGGCCCCATTCCGGAAGTGGAGGAAGACGGCGAAACCTTTGACGACAACGCATACAAAAAGGCCAGCATCACCGCGCGGATGCTGGGATTCCCCGCCCTGGCCGACGACTCCGGCCTGGTGGTGAACGCTTTGAACGGCGCTCCCGGCGTATACAGCGCCCGCTATGGCGGCGAGGACCTGGACGACGCAGGCCGTTGCGACTTGATTTTAAAGGAGTTGGAAGGCAAGGAAGACCGCTCCGCAGCCTTTGAGTGCGTCATATCCCTGGCCGTGCCCACGGGCGCCGCCCTGACCTACGAGGGCAGGGTGGAAGGCGTCATCACGGAGACCAAGGCCGGAGACAACGGGTTTGGCTACGATCCGGTTTTCTATTATGAACCCTTTGGCAAAACATTCGCCCAATCCACGTCCGAAGAAAAAAATCAAGTCAGCCACCGCGGCAAGGCCCTCAGCGAAATGGCCGCCGAGTTTGACAAGGTTCTGATCTGGATCGGCCAGCAGTTGCGAAACACCCCCGGCCAAGGGGGGCAGTGCCTAAGCGGTGAGTAAGCTGTAAAGCCGGGAGCTTTTTCCCGGCTTTGTTTTTCAGCGAAAAATGTTCTCGTTCGGGAGGTGCATCATGAAAACAAGGTTCATTGTTTTAACGCTGCTCGCAACCCTGGCGTTTTGCTTTTCCGCCTACGCCGGCCAAAGCATGTTTTTTGACGCCAACGGAAACCCCATAACCGAGCAGGAATATAAAAAGCAACAGGAGGCCAACCGCGCCAGGCAGGCGGCGCATCTGGAAGAAGTCCGCAGGGACCAGGTGGAGCGTGAAAAGGCCAAGGCGCGCAAACGCCAGGAAAAATGGGCCGCCAAGGAGGCTAAAAAGCAGGCCCGGCAGGCCGCCCAGGCAGAAAAACAGGCGGCCAAAGCCAATTCCGGCGCCGCAGCCTCCTCCCTGGATCAGATTATTTCAAGCCAGAGTACCGGGGCCGGCGTTTCCGCGCCCGGCCAATCCGCTCTGAATACCTTCGACTGCTATACATACAGCGAAATGTACGCCCAGGCGGAAGACATGTATGTGGAATATATATCCGGGAGATCCGTGATTCAAAAAGTCCTTATGAACGGCGTCTGGCGCAATGTGGAGCCGTGCGGAGACGGAGGCTTTAGGGTGGGCCAACGCCTTCCCAATCTCAAGGATATTCAATGGAGCCACAACAAACTTAATCCCGACAAAAAAACCGGCGGCCATAAGGGCGATTAGTCTGAGACGTTATTGAATATCGATCTGTCGTATTATTAAAAATATAGATGGATTGGGCGGCCTTTGCAGCCCCATCCGGCATAGGCGATCCGCATTTCACGTGGATTCTGTTGCAGCTGTTCAGAAAGGAGCGCCATGAAGGTTAAGATTTTAGCCCTTACATTATTCCTGGGCATGTGTTTGGTTTTTGTTGCGAACGCCGGACAAGATTTTTATTTTGATCCTTATGGAAATCAGGTTTCGGAAAAGGACTATTACGACATAGTCCGAATCATCAGGGAGCAGACGAGGGCAAGCCGGGAGGAGGCCGAGAGCGCCAGGCTGGAGCGTGAAAAGGCCATGGCCCGCGCCCGGCACGAAAAATGGGCCGCCGAAAAAGCCGCGAAGCAGGCGGAGGATGCGGACCAGGATGCGCAGCAGGGCGCAGATGATGAAACCGGGGCGGTCAAAAAGAAGCAAACCCTTGCCGGGCTTGATTCAAACGGAAAAAAGAAGGCTCGCAGCTATTCCGATATAGATTTTCCCGCCGCAAAAAATGCAGAGCAAAAGCCTCCGGCCGTTCAGGGGCGGCATGACGGAGGCGACGCTTTCCAGGATTTTCCCTCTAATCGGCAGGAGCCTCAGGCTGCGGGGGCTGAAGACTCGCTTCCTCCCGGTTCGCTTCTTAATCTTACCGATTGTTATACATTGGAAGAGTTAGAGGCCAAAGCTCGAAGGGTTTGGACGCAAGGTATGGGCGACGACATAGCTCCGGAGGAAGTTCTGATAGGAAAACAGTGGCGGGCGGTCATCCCCTGCGCAGCAGGCGAGTATAGACTCGGGAGAGTTTTGCCTAAAATTAATCTGAATCCTAACGGCTTTGAAGAATATTAATGCAAAGACGGCATGCGCCCGGCCGCAATCGCCGTTCATTGTCAGGCTCTGAAAATGATTCATGCGCCTGTTAGAGACGTCCATATGCCAGAAACCCAGGTTCCTGAAAAAATAAAAGAACGGCTTTATCCCGTGGTTCTGGACCTGTTTTCCTCCCAGGACTTCCATCAAGTGAATATGCGGGAAATCAGCCGCCGCACCGGGTTGAGCTCCAGCACCCTATATCGCTACTACCGGTCCAAGGAGACCATGGTCTTCGCCATTCTGGAAGACAAGATCTCCCAGATCAGCGACGGCGTGCAGGAGCATATCAAGGGATTGGAAAGCGCCCGGGAGATGATCCGGAAGAGCTTTTGGATCACCTTTGACTTTTATGATAACAATCCCGGCGTGGCCGTCACCGCGTTCATCACCGTGCCCATGCGCACCTGGATGCAGACCCCGGGGTACCGCAGCGAATCCACCAAGGATATCATCACGCAAATTATCGAACACGGAAAAGCCCGGGGTGAAATCCTGTCCGACGTCACGGTCTCCCAGGCCCTGGACCTGTATTACATGTTCTGTTACCGCCAGATCCACAAATGGTATTTTCACGGCCGCAAATGGAAGCTGGTGGACGCCATTCCCCGTTTTTTCGATTTGTTCTGGAGAGCCGTTTCCGGCGATTAGCTTGTTTATCCCAAATAGTCCAACAGGAATTGTTTTTGCGCGGGGGACAGGGCGGTGATGGGCCGGAGGGACCGGACCCGCCGGATGGCGGCCTCGCCGTCCAGGTTTTCCTTGCGGGCCAGCCAGGCGGCCAGGACCGTTCCTGTGCGGCCTCGGCCTTCCAGGCAATGGGCGGCGACGCCCACGCCCTGATCCAGGCAGTGGTCAATAAAATTCACGGCCAGTTCCAGGGTTTTCCTGCCTGGGGCTTCGTAATCGTCAATGGGGGCGTGCAGATGGAGAAATCCCGCGGCTGTATACTCCAGGCCCAGATAGTCTTCCTCCGTAAGGGTGAGTACGGCGCCGACGCCTTTTTCCCTCAAGGCGGCCAATGTGTCCTGAATTTTGGATTTCCAGGGTTCGCCCATGCCCGCTACGGGATAAGGCCCCAAAAGGCCGAACAGGATTTGATCCAGCAAAGGATGGGGCTGGCGAATCACTCCCATTCGTCCGCATCCATGACCCGGTACATGTCGTGCCCTTCACCGTCGGACAGGATTTTTATTACGATGTTTTTTGCTTCCAGAATTTTGTGAGCGTTGGTCAATTCGTCGGGCGTCCCATTCCACATTCCGATAATGTTCTTGGCGGACACGGTGGCGCCTCCGTCCACCAGGCCGCAGCACAACAAATACAGGGAGACAGCCTCCACCGGCAAATCCAGGGAAAAAATCCGCTGGTCCATGGTGCGGGAACTGTTTCCGGAATCCATATAAAACCTCCTGCAATGCATCCAAAAAGAGAATGATGGTTCAATTACGGTTCTTGACTTGCTTCCTGGCAACTATTATACATTTTTCGGCTTATGTCATGATTTTTTTTTAATATAACTCCTGAAAGGAGCCCTTGATTGATCGGCATATTCGACTCAGGAATCGGCGGCCTGACTGTGGCCAGGGCCGTCATGGAACTCTTTCCCCATCTTAACATCTGTTATTTCGGGGACACGGCGCGCACGCCTTACGGAACCAAAAGCAAGGATACGGTGACCCGCTACGCCGTGGAAAACACCCGCTTCCTGTTGGATCAAGGGGCCAAGATCATCGTGGTCGCCTGCAACACGGCCTCCGCCGTGGCCGTTCCCACGCTGCGGGAGCGATTCGACGTTCCGATTTTTGAGGTGATTTCTCCGGCCGTGGACATGGCCCTTTCCCTTGCCAAGGCCAAACGCATCGGCGTGATCGGCACCCGCGGGACCATCAACAGCGGCATTTACGAAAGGCTGATCAAGGAGCGCGACCCTGAACGCAAGGTTTTCAGCGAACCCTGCCCCTTGCTGGTATCCCTGGTGGAGGAGGGATGGCTCAAAAAACCGGAAACCCGCATGATTGTCAAAAAGTATCTCCACCCCCTCAAGGCGCAGCAAATCCAGTCCCTGATCCTGGGCTGCACCCACTATCCCATCCTTAAGCAACTCATCGCCCGCAAGATCGGCAAACGGGTGAAGATTGTGGACTCCTCCGAGGCCGTGAGCGTCAGCCTGAAGCGCTACCTGGACGACAACCCCCGGGTGATGGACGGCCTGTCAAAAGGGGGCGAGTCCGTGTTTCACGTTTCCGACGTCACCGCCCAGTTCGCCAAGACGGCTCAGCTCATCCTCAACAGACGGGTGGATTTGCAGCACGCCACGCCCTTGGAATGCTGATCGCCTATATAACCCATAGAAATTAAAATATATTTATAAGTATTTCGAAAAATATCTTTTTCTTCGCCATAGTGTCGCCTCATTCAAATAATTGCATTTCTGAATACGGAAACTTAGCTTTCTACATTTTTGTTAGTCGCCTTTGGCGCGTATATTGCATCTTTTCTCCGCGGAAATCAGGGAGGCCCTCCGCCCGGTATCGCCGAAGCAAAGTCCCCAATGATCCCGTGTTAATAAACACGAAACCTCTCATGTTGTCTTGTTGTTAAGTCATCCCTATCGGCGAGGTTAGAGCGAAGAGCTTTGTCAGTTGAAGTTTTGCACAAGAAACTTGAATTGAAACTTTGGCGACGAATGACAGGTTAGGAGAAAAAGATGACGGAAACTTTTGTTTACAAAGATGTTATTCTTCCGAAAAGACTGCAGGGCATCATCAATTGTATGGCTGACGTTGAAAGCTGCCGCGAAGAACTGGGTAAGTTAGGAAGTCAATGGGATTTATTGACTATTTTGGGGCAGATGGGCGGAACCCGCACCGACATGACCGGCATTCGCATGGCATTTCAGGATCTCACCGTGGAATTGCTTAGCCAGCTCGGTCTGGAGTCGCTTAAAAAGACAGTTCAGGACATCAGCGCTAAAGCGCAGGTTGTGGTTGATATCGTCATCCGCAACTTATTTGAAAGAACGGCGGACATCGGCTTTCTGGCAACGGACGATGATATCAGGGATTTTCTAAGCGAAATCAAACTGTTTAAAGCAAAGGACGAGGGCGCCAGCCATGATCGGCGCAAGCACACCGCCGCTATTGTGAAACGCTTTGAGGAGTACGTCGCCAAATACTCCGTCTATTTTGACATCGTGCTGTTGGATACGGAAGGCCGAGTGGTCGCCCGCCTGGATGAAATGCAGAAGGTTGAGCAGTCAAAAGACCCTCTCATTCGCGAAGCCCTGTGTACAACCGGAGATTACGTGGAAATTTTTCGTGCGACGGACCTTCTTCCCAATGCCGGCGATTCACTTGTTTATGCGTACCGGGTGACGCAAAACAATGACGCGGGCTCACGGGCTCTTGGCGTGCTGGCGCTCTGCTTCCGGTTTCAAAATGAAATGGACGGCGTTTTTAAAAATTTAAAAAGCGAGGACGACTGGGCCGTCATAACGCTGTTGGACAAGGAAGGCAAGGTCATTGCTAGTTCGGATGGATGGCACGTCCCCATTGGGGCGACAATGGAATTGGCTTTGGACGCGGAATACCGCATTGTCCCTTTCGCCGGTCGTCAATATCTTGCCAAAACCTGTCAAACCAAAGGATATGAAGGATTCTTTGGGCTTGGCTGGCTGGGGCACGTCATGCTCCCCCTTGACCACGCTTTTGACCAGTCCGGCGATTCGGACCTGAAACAGCGTGTGGAAGAAACAATTCTTGAGGCCGTGATGAGCGACCCCCAGCTGTTTTCCGAGGAGCTCCGCGGCATTCCCATCCAGGCTGACCAAATACAGTCAGAGCTGGAGCGGACCGTATGGAACGGCAACGTATGCGAAAGCGACTCCTCGTCAAAAGTGCTTCTCTGGAACATATCCCGAGCCGGATCCCGCACAAAGGCGGTGTTTGAGGAGTCCATCGGAAACCTGCATGAAACCGTGGTTTCGGCCATCCTCGGCGACGTGGAGTTCCAGGCGGCCCTGGGAGTCGATATCATGGATCGCAATCTTTACGAACGGGCCAACGATTGCAGGTGGTGGGCTCTTACGTCGGCTTTTCGGCGTCTGCTCGCCAAACCCCAGGTGGAAGCCGGGGACAGAAGAAAAATATCCGAAATACTGCAGTACATCAATGGGCTCTATACCGTTTACACAAACCTCTTCGTCTACGACTCCCGCGGCAGGATCCTCGCCGTATCAAATCCGGCGGAAGAAGAAATCGTTGACTCAATTCTCAGTGAAAAATGGGTCGCACAAACCCTCTCGCTGCGCAACAGCCAGCGATACAGCGTGTCTCCTTATGAAAAAACGGATCTTTACAACGGGCGCCATACCTATGTCTACGGAGCGTCCATCACGGATCTCAATGATCCTTCCCGCGTACTGGGCGGAATCGGCATTGTCTTTGACAGCGAACCGCAGTTTGAAGCCATGCTCAAGGATTCCCTGCCCAGAAACAATAGGGACGAGATCAGCAAAGGCTGTCTCGGCATCTTCGCCGATCGCAATCAAACGATCATCAGCTCCACTGACCCGGCCCATACTGTCGGAGAAAAGCTGGACATCGAAGCTGAATTATTCTCCCTGCCTAACGGCGAAAAAACTTCCTGCATCCTAGAATACCGTGGGCAGTACTATGCGGTCGGCGCCTGCACCAGTTTCGGATACCGCGAATACAAAGTCAGCGACAGCTACCGGAACGACATCATCGGCCTGGTTTTTGTTCCCTTGGCTAAAGTTCAGGAGCCAAAAGCCGGAGCCGCGTTGAGGAGAGAGTTTGGAATGGACATTGGCCGCGCCCGAACCGGCGGGGAAGACTGCGTCGAAATGGCTACGTTTTATATTGGCGCCAAATGGCTGGGAGTCAACGCACAGTGCGTTGTAGAAGCTGTCAATTTTCAAGGCGTTTCAGCCATTCCGGGCGCCCATCCAATTGTTCGAGGCAAAATGTTGTACAATAATCATGTCATTCCGGTGCTCCTTATCCATTCCGAGCTCAGGGCCGCCAAACCCGCCGATGAATCATACTCAAGCGTTGTCGTCGTGCAATACATGGATGAAAACGACAAAAAGCAGCTTATCGGCATTGTTGTGGATTCCCTCGGCGAAATATCCGAGATAGACAAAAGCCGGATTGTGGACTCCCCCTCCTTATTTGACAGCAAGGGGCTGGCAAAGAGCGTGGTTAAGCCGGATCTCGGATCGGAATGCTCTGACATGTTCGTCGAACTCAACCTGGAGCGCTTGATAGAATGCCTCACGGAGGGCATCCCGGATGAACTGGCCGCTGAGTTTAATGAACTGAACGCTCAATTTCAGGCGTAAATGGAACGCGGAACGGAAGACGCACGGCTTATGGCAATAGGGGGAAGGCCCAAACCTCCCCCCTCTTGACTATTCTAATTCATCATGCGCGGTTCTGCGGGAGGCGTGACGTCCACCTGGGAGAGCAGCTTGAGCGACAAGCCCCAGCCCGCCCGTTCCGCGGCGTCGGCGATGAGCTTGCGGACCGAATGAAGCATGCTTTCCGCCAAAGCCAGGGTGACCGCCGGGCCTTCCTCGCCTTGCATAATCAGGACCTTTTTTCCATCCTCAGCCCTTTTGATTTGCATTTTGGTTATCAGGACCGGATTTTCGCCCAAAGGCGTGACCGTTTTTTCCTCATTCCGATACGGCGTGGAGAAATCCGCCGACGACAACGCCGCTTCCTCCTTGAACTGGCGCACAGCCTCCTGTTGGGATTGCTGAACCGCCGGATCGAATGGCTGATCCGCTTCCATGGCCTTTTCCAGCCCTTGCCACATTAGCTGGACAAATCGGCGGGTAAGCCACAGGCGGTATTCCGCCGCTCCTTCGGGCGTGGATGCATTCATGCGGAGCAGAAGCCGGTCTTCCGCGGGATCGTACTTGACGTTAATCTGGGTCGGGCCGCTCATGGGTCTTTATTGAGTCCTTCCTTTGCTCGTCAAACAGGCTCTATGCCGAAAAAGTCAGCACGGTGCCCGCCATATTGGTTATGTACGCCTGGGGCATTTCCTTTTCAAATGCCATGGCTGCGTTCCTGCCCGTGCAATGGGTCGGGATCACATAATCCGGGCTGAATTCCTTCATGGCCTGGATGGTGGGATCGATCAAAGGCGCTCCGGCCGGGCCGGAAAGATGAAATCCGCCCATGACGCAATGCACCTTGCTCACGCCGGTTACGTCTATGGCGTGTTTGACCGTGTTGATCACCCCGGAGTGGGCGCAACCGGTCAGGACCACCAGGCCTTTGCCTTTGAGGTTCATGACCAGGGCCGTATCGTCTTCTATCGGATCCAGCAGGTCTTCCCCGTTCTTTTCGTAATACATGGGGGATCCTTTTTCAAAATCCGTCACCCTGGGAACCTGGCCCAGAAAAAGCACGTCGCCGGAAACCAAAGACATGGGGCCGGCGCTTTCCACCGCGTTGAACCCGGAGTCCTTCACATAGTCCCTGGTGAGCACCGGCAGGGTGATCTTGAGTTCCGGCATGGGCATGACAAAGCGGCTGGTCTGAAAGGCCTCGGGATGAAGCACCAGGTCCAGGCCTTTGTCGCCGATCAGCCCGGCCATGGCTTTCATGCCGCCGAAATGGTCCATGTGCCCGTGGGAGAGACAGGCGACCTGTATATCAGAGAGGTCGCAATTGACGGCCTGGGCGTTTCTGGCCGCCACGTCTTCGCTCAGTCCAAAGTCAAAGAGCACGGAGCTCTTTTCCTCCCCCCGGAACGTGTTCACCACGGATGCAAATCCATGCTCCGCAAGCACGGAATTGGAAAAAACCATCCCCTTGATGGGCATGGCTCTGGTGACCACTTCGCTGTTGTCCATGGACAACAGATCCACAAAGTTGTCTTCCAGGGTGGTTATAACGACTTTATCCACTTCATTTAATTGAACCGCCATGTTCCGCCTCCTTGGTTTTGTCTCCCGGCTATCCAAAAGGGCTGTCTGCGGCATGTCCCGACTCGGACCGGACGGTCCGAAAAGATGGGGAAATGAGTACTGAAAGAGCTACCACGAATTTGGGTTGGTGTCCACCTTCTATGCCCATGGCCTATCCGGGCTTGACGCAATGTAAAAAATGCTGGCGGATAAACGCCTTGGGTCTGAGGCTCCTTTCTGTTTACTATCTAAAAAATTTTCCAGAAATTCAAATGGATATGCTCAAAATTCAGTTTCTCGAAAACTGGTATGATAGTTGCCGTTTAACCGCAGCAGTTCGGCGCTGGAAATCATTTTTTCATACCGGGAAAATGAGGCCGCCGCAAGCAGGAGATGCGAAGAATGAATAAATCGCAATGTCTGGGAATTTGTTTGTTGTTGATATTGTTAAACTCTTTACCCCCGGCAAGTGCGGAAACCTTGGAAGAGGCGTGGGAGGCCGCCGCCATTCACAATTGGAGCTTAAAGTCTTCTCAAGAAGAAGTGAATGCGGCTCATGAAGAGTTAGCGGCGACGAAGGCCGCCAGGTTGCCGCGCGTTTCGGTGGACGGTTCTTACAAGGTTTTGGACGAAACGCCGGCCATGGAGGTTCCTCAGGAAATGGTGGATCAGGCCATAGCTAAGGCGGAAGACCTTTCCGTCAGCCTGGATTTGCCCTGGGGGCTGCCGTCCATTCCTCTTCCTACGGATATTGATATTCCGGGTTTTCAGGTTCCGAACATTCCCATGGCGGAAAAGGAAAGCCTGTCATACGGAGCGATTGTGGAAATCCCCGTGTTCACCAGCGGGAAAATAAACAATGGAATCAAGGCGTCGCAGGCCATGCTGGAAGCGGCCCGATCCGACTCCGGGACGGCTGCGCAGGACCTGCGTATGAACGTTTCGGAGGCGTATATTTTGATTTTGCGCGCGCAGAACGCTGTCAAAATCGCAGAGGCCTACGTTGACAGCCTTATGGCGCATGCGGGAGATGCGGCGGATTTTTACGAGCAGGGCTATGCGGCCAAAAACGATTTCCTTGCCTCCCAGGTTGCTCTGGCGGACGGCCGCCAAAGCCTTAGCAAGGCGAAAAACGCACGGGACCTTGCCGGCGGCGCATACAACCGCTTGCTGGGCAGGCCGTTGGACGCCCCTGTTTTTGTGGAGGAAGTTCGGCGCCTTCCGGTTCAGGACTCCCTGGACGCATTAACAAAGACGGCCATGAAAAACCGGTCTGAATTAAAAAGCATCGAGACGCGCGTGGAGGCGTTGAACTATTCGGCCAAGATGAAAAAGGCCGGCTTGCTCCCTCAGGTGGGGGTGAGCGGCGGCTATCAGTTCACCGAAAACAAGTACCAGGCCCATGAAGGAATATGGGCTGCGGGATTGGGCGTAAAATGGGAGCTTTTCGACGGAGGGGTTTCCCTGAAAAAGGCCGGGGCGGACAGGCGCAAAGCCATGGCCCTGGAATACATGAAAAAGGATGTGCGCTCCGGCATAGCTCTGCAGGTGAGAAAGGCCTGGCTGGACTCCAAGGAGGCTAAGGAGCGCGTGAGCGTATCGGAAAAGGCTTTGGACCAGGCGGACGAAAATCTGCGCGTAGCCCAGGATCGTTACAAAGCGGGGCTGTCCACCAACACGGAAGTGCTGGACGCGCAAACCCTTCGCGCAAAAGCCATGAACAACCACAATGAGGCTGTCTACGACTGGGTGCTGGCCACGTACCGCCTGGGACGGGCAACAGGGGCGTTATAACAATGGGCAATATGGTGAAAGCCGTTTTGGGATTCATAGCAGCAGCGTTGATTGTCGTTGCAGCAGTGTATTTCGTTCGTTTATCAGGGCGGGAAACCCTGCCTGAGGGTTTGGTCCAGGCAAACGGGCGAATAGAGGGAGACAGGATAACCGCGGCGGGAAAGTTTGCAGGCAGGATCCTGGAGACGACAGTCAAAGAGGGGGATTGGGTGGAAGCCGGCCAGGTCATGGTCCATATGGACGACGCACAGGTCCAGGCCAAGGTGGCGCAGGCAAGGGAAGCCTATGAGGCGGGATGCGCCCAGGTGCGCGCTCATGAAGCGATATTGGCGGCCATGGACGCGGAGATTCCCATTGGGGTGGAAGCGGCGAAAGCGGGCGTCGAACATGCGGAAGCGGTTATGGGCAAAGCCAAAGCGGTGATGGAGCAGGCTGAAAAGGACGCGGAAAGATTTCGGGAACTGGCTGAGCGGGAAACCGTATCCAGGCACGAACTGGAAAAAGCGGAGCTGGGCCTGTCGGTCGCCAAGCAGGATTTTTTTTCGGCGAAAATCGGCGTGGTTGTCGCCCGCAAGCAACTGGCCCAGGCGATTCTGGGCTTTGAAAAAATCAAAGCCAAGGAAGAGGAGGTGAAAGCCCACAAGGCGGTGTGTCAGCAGGCTCAGGCCGTGGTGTCCGAGGCGGAAAGCGTGATGAACGATCTGACCATCCGGGCGCCCTGCAAAGGGGTGGTCATGGAAAAAACCGCCAACACGGGAGAGGTGGTTTCGGCCGGATCTCCGCTTTTCGGCCTGGTGGATTTGGATCAGCTCTACTTGAAGGCCTACATCCCTGAAAAGGAAATCGGCAAGGTCAGCCTGGGCCAGGAAGCCATGATATACACGGACGCTTTTCCGGACCAGCCCCTGCCCGCCAGGGTGACGTACATCGCCTCTCAAGCGCAGTTCACGCCCAAGGAGGTGCAGACCCCGGACGAGCGAGTCAAGCTGGTCTATGAGGTCAAGGTCTCGCTGGACGACAATCCCGGCCGCAGGTTCACGCCGGGCTTGCCGTCGGACGTGGTCATCCGCTGGAAAAAGGAGATCCCATGGGCAAAACCGGTGTGGTGACCCGCCCTATCGTTGAAGTTGTGGACTTCCGAAAGTCCTACGGCCGAACCAGGGCGGTGGACGGCGTGAGTTTTTCCGTCATGCCCGGAGAGATATACGGCCTCATAGGCCCGGACGGCTCGGGCAAAAGCTCGATCATGAAAGCCGTCGCCGGGGTGCTGTCTTTTGAATCAGGCAGCGTGACCGTTTTCGGCCAAAAGCTGGTTTCGGAAAGCGCTGCGGAGTCCATCAAGCAGCGTTGCGGATTCATGCCCCAGGGATTGGGCTTGAACCTGTATCCGGACCTTTCCATTGAGGAAAACATCGATTTTTTTGCTCGCTTGAGGCTGGTCCCCAGGCAAAAGCTGAAACAGACGAAAAGCCAGCTTCTCGCCATGACGCGCCTGGAGCCCTTTCGATCCCGGCCCATGAAAAAACTGTCCGGCGGCATGAAGCAAAAGCTGGGCCTTGTCTGCACCCTGATCCACGAGCCGGACCTGATCATTCTGGACGAGCCGACTACTGGGGTGGATCCTGTTTCGCGCCGGGATTTCTGGAAGATTCTTTCCAGCCTGCTTAGGGAAAAAGGCATTACAGCCATCGTTTCCACCGCGTATATGGACGAGGCGTCCCGGTTTCATCATCTTAGCCTGTTTCATCAGGGAAAGATTCTTGCCAGGGGGGATATGGAAAGCATCACCGGCAAGGCTGGCGGCGCCATGGTGATATTCAAGACTCCCGACCAGCAGGCTGCGTTGTCCAAACTGGCGGGGCCTCCGTTTATGGCCCAGGCCTCGGGGGAGTGGATCAGGGCCTACAGTCCAAACCAAAACCAGGAAGCCATAGACCATGTGGCCCAGGTCCTTGAGGGCGCGCCGGTTTTTGAAGCATATTTGCAGAAGCCCAACCTGGAGGAGGCCTCCATTCATTTGCTGAGCGACCAGGACGGCCTGGGCCTTAAAGCATTTGCGGAAGCGGAAGAGAACGAGCCGCGGGCCGTTTATCCTCCCGGAGGGCCGATCAACGTAATCCAGGCCTCGAATCTGGTCAGGAAATTCGGCGATTTTACGGCTGTGGATCACGTGAGCTTTTCCGTAAAAAAGGGAGAGATTTTCGGACTGGTTGGCGCCAACGGGGCGGGCAAGACCACGGTCATCAAAATGCTCACAGGCATCATGCCGCCCACGGAGGGCCACGGCAAAGTTGCAGGCGGGGATATGAAACGGGCCGCACGCTATATTAAGCAGAATATCGGCTATGTGTCCCAGGCCTTCAGCTTGTACCAGGAGCTTTCCGTCCGGGAAAATCTCCGCTTGTACGGCGCCATATACGGCCTGCGACCCTTAAAAGCCCGGCGCCGGGCCAACGAGTTGGCCGCCATGATGGGCCTGGGCGCTTATATGGATAAGCAGGCAGGGGACCTGCCCATGGGATTGAGGCAGCGCCTGGCCCTGGGCTGCGCATTGGTGCACAGGCCCACGATTCTGTTTTTGGACGAACCTACCAGCGGCGTCGACCCCCTGGGACGAAAGCGTTTTTGGGAAATCCTGCATAAGCTGGCGCGCGTCGACGGGGTGACCATTCTCATCACTACCCATTACATGAGTGAGGTGGAAAACTGCGATCATGTGGTGATTATGCACGCAGGCCGGGTGGTGGCGGACGACTCGCCCGAGCAGTTGAAAAAGGACACGCAAGCGCGTGCGGGCGAAATGCTGGAAGTCCACACGGACCAGCCTTTACGCACCTTGGGGCTGCTGGAGGATTATGGATTCGACGGCGTGGGTCTGTTTGGAAAAAAGGTGCACCTGCTGGCCAAGGACCCGGTTGCTGCGGAGAAGGCCATCCGGTCCCTTACCGCTGCAAACGGGGTGCTGCTTTATTCCATCCAGCCCATGCCCCTGGGCATGGAAGACGTATTTGTCTGCCAGGTGTTGTCCCTGGAAAAGGCTAGCAGGGAGGCGGCATGAACATCCAGCGCATAGCGGCGGTCATGCTCAAGGAATGGCGGGAGATTGTCCGCGACAGGCTATTTTTCATCCTGGCCTTTGTCGTGCCCGCCAGCTTTATGCTTTTGTTCGGCTACGGCCTGTCCATGGACGTGGAGGACATCCCCATGGCGGTGCTTGACCAGGATAACACGCCCTTAAGCCGGGACTACGCCTATCGGTTTATGGGTTCGCGTTATTTTGACTTTAAAGGCATGACTCCGAGCCTAAAGCAGGCGGAGCCCTTGCTGCTGGACAATAAGCTGCGGCTCATACTCATCATCCCGGACAAGTTTCAGGAAAACATTATTGCCGGCAGGACCGCCGAGGTGCAGACCATCATTGACGGCACCTTTCCTTTCCGCGCCCAGACGTCCAAAGGATATGTGGCGGCGATCAACGGAGAGGCCAACATGGAGCTGCTGGCCAAGGTCCTGGCAAAAAAGGCGGGCATGACGCAGGAAGCGGCCAGGGAGGCGGTTCAGCCGGTCAAACTGGCCGTGCGTTATCTCTACAATCAAAGCTGCCAGAGCATCTGGTCCATGGCGCCTAAAATCATGATGGTCATTCTAATGATTACGCCGCCGTTTTTGACCGCCTTGGGCATTGTGCGGGAAAAGGAAACCGGCTCCATTTACAATATCTACGCCTCCACCGTAACCAGACCGGAGTTTTTGTTGGGCAAGCTGACTCCCTACGCAGTCATTTCAGTCCTGAACATGCTCATCCTCTGGCTTTTTGCAGTGCGGCTTTTCGGCGCACCGTTCAAGGGCAATGTTGTATTCTTTTCCCTGGCGTCCATATTGTACGTGGTGTGCACAACCGGCATAGGACTGATCATTTCCGTATTGGTGCGCACCCAGACGGCGGCCATGGTCATGACCGCCATTCTGACCATTGCGCCATCCGTCTTGTATTCCGGCGTAATCATTCCCGTATCTTCCATGGGGGATGCGGCCCAGTTCGCGGCGTCCACCCTCCCGGCGACCTATTACACCGAGGTGGTCCTGGGTTGCTTCTTAAAAGGAGTGGGGTGGAGCATTTTGTGGTCCCGCATCGCCATATTGGGAATATACGCAATAGGCCTTTTTTCCATAGGCTACGTCATGTTCAGCAAGAGGCCGAGTCGATGAAAAAGGAAACCAGCGCAGCTTTTATCTGGCTGCAGAGGCATGCGGCGATGATCCGGAAAGAGCTTGTTCAGCTTTTGCGTGATAAACTCCTTGTGTTTTTTTTGATCTATGCCTTCTCCATGGATATCATCCTGGCCGGGGGCAGCATTTCCCTGGATTTGAAGAACGCCAGCCTATGGGTGCGCGACCTGGATCATAAAGTGGAATCCCGGGAGTTGATGCAGCGGTTTCAGCCGCCTGCTTTCAGGCTGAAGGGCGGGGTGGACAACGCCCATGAGATTCAAACCATGATGGACAAGGGCGAAGCCATGGCCACCCTGGATTTTGGACCGGGTTTTTCGGAAAATATCCATAAGGGGCGGCAAGCGACAACCCTCATGCAGGTGGATGCCACCAACTCGGTGCTTGGGACGCTTGCAGCCAGTCACGCCTCGCACATCGTGTTTCAGTTCAGCCTGGAAAAGGCCCAGGAAAGGCTGGCAAAGGCCGGGGCGGCCTCCGGCGGAACGCCTTCCATCAGGGACGCCCACAGAGTCTGGTTCAACCCCAATCAGCGGGATTCGTGGTTTATGTCCATCACGGAGTTGCTGACCATCATCACGGTTTTCGCGGTCATGCTGCCGGCCACGGCCATGGTCCGGGAAAAGGAGCGGGGCACCGTGGAGCAACTGCTGGTAAGCCCCCTATCCACGTGGCAGATCATGCTTCCTAAAATCCTGTCCATGACCTTTGTGATTTTGCTGGGGACCGCCGTCAGCCTGTTTTGCGTAATACGGCCCATATTCCACACGCCCATCAGGGGCAGCCTGCCGTTGTTCTTCGGGGTTACCGCCCTATACGTATTCACAACCTCGGGGCTATCTCTCTTTATTTCCACCTTGGCAAGAAACCTGGCCCAGGTGGGCCTGCTGACCATTCTGGTGCTGGCGCCCATGCTTTTTCTATCCGGCGCGTGGACGCCTCCGGAAGCCATGCCGGGATGGCTGCGGTTCGCCATGGTGGTTTCGCCTCTGCATCACTACATTGATACGGGCTTCGGCATTTTGCTTAAGGGAGCGGGCATGGAAATTCTATGGGATTCCGTGGGAATGATCGCCCTGATCGGCGGAATTATGCTGTCCGTGGGCGCATGGCGATTCAGAAGGCAGTTTCATTAATAGGCAAATAGCGTTCCATCAGGCGAAGGCGGTTGGATAGGGCCGCTTTCTCCTGCAAGGCGGCCGGGGCGAATCCATGTCCCCTTGCCCCGGTCGCCGCACCATTTTCAGGAAACACTATCCCACAAGCCCCGGTCGCGAACATCCTGACTGACCTGTTTCCCTCCCTTTCCTCAAAAAAAATCTTTTGGCCTAAATTTCGCATGCTGTTTTATAAACTTCATTATCACCCTTGGACAGGAGATTACATGAACCGGTTTGGACGACTTTCTTTCATCATTTTGCTGCCAGGCATCCTTTTCCTTTGCGCCTTAAATGGTCATGCCGCCACAATCACGGTAACTAACGCCAGCGACTCAGGGGCCGGATCCCTTCGGCAGGCCATTGCCGACGCCGCCTCCGGCGATGCAATCAATTTTGACGCCGCCGCCTTCCCGGACGCCCAAACCGGCGTTATTCTATTAAGCAGCGGCCAGTTGTCCATTGACAAAGCCTTGACCATTGACGGAGACGGGCGAGTAACCCTGGACGGGAACAACGCCTCCAGAGTGCTTTACATCTCCTACAGCACGGAAACCCATTTTATCAGCGTCAGCCTGAAGGGCTTGAGGATCATCAACGGCAGCGCCGATTACGGCGCCGGGGTGTATTGCATGGAGCACCTTACCGTGGAGGACTGCACCTTTTCCGGCAACCAGTCCACCTTGGACGGCGGGGGACTGCATGTCTATTACGGCATTGGCGCCGTCTCCAACTCCCTGTTTTCCAATAACCACGCCCTGGGCTCCTCCAACGGCGGGGGTATGGCGTTGTCCAACCAATGCACCTACACCATCAACCAATGCACGTTCACCGGCAACACGGCGAACGGAGGCGGGGGCGTATATGCGGGCAGCGCCAACCTGATATTGACCAATTCCCTGCTGCAGGGCAATCAGAGCGGCGGCGGAGGCGGGGCGGTCAGAAGCTATACCTCCACAACCAAAATCATCAATTCCACGTTGTCCGGCAACAGCAACACCAATAATGTTTTCGCCAGCGCAATGCGAAACCATTTCAGCGAAATCCGGATTTATAACTCGACCATAACCGCGGGAGGCCAGGGCGTAGGCGCCATATCCAACCTCAGTTCCTCCTGCGCCATCACCAGCACGATTATCGCCGGCAACGAGGGCGTAGACATCCATTGGGTGACAGGCGATATCCAGACATATCCGGTTACGCTTTCCCATTCTCTGGTGGAAAGCGTGGATACGTACACGGTCACGGACGGCGTGAACGGAAACATTGTGGGCCATGCGCCGGAACTGGCCGCCCTGGCCGACAACGGCGGCCCCACCCTGACTCACGCCCTGCTATCCTCCAGCCCGGCCATTGACGCCGGTTCCAATGAACTGTCCCTGGCTTATGACCAGCGCGGCCAGGGTTTCGCCCGCACCCTGGGGAGCGGCGCGGACATGGGCGCCTATGAATTCGGAAACCAGCTTATTATCAAAGCGGCCGGCGCCGGCTCGGGAAGTCTTTCCACCGATCCCGCCGGAATATCTTTTTTCTATCCGGACGCTAACTCCGCCGCCGCCGTGTTTCCCTCAGGCGTTGTCACTGCAACGGCTTCAGCCAACCCCTATTGCGTCGCATTCTGGGACAAAGGCCAGGCGCAGAACGGCGTATTACGCGGAGACGGATCAAACCAGGCGTCCTGCTACATTCCTTCCATTGGCTTGGAAAAAACCATTACGGCAACCTTTGTTTTTGCAGATTCCGACAATGACGGCCTTTTTGATAAGGACGAGGACAAAGACATGGACGGAGAGATTGATCCGGGCGAGACAGACCCCAATGATCCGGATTCGGATAATGACGGCGTTCAGGACGGTACGGAACTGGGGCTCACCCTGGACGATGTAGGCGTCTCCACGAATTTGTCGTTTTTTCAGCCGGATTTGGACCCGGAGACCTCTACCAATCCCTTGGTTCAGGATTCCGATGGAGACGGCGTAAACGACGGCGCCGAGGACGCCAACCATAACGGCAGGATGGATCTGGGGGAAACGTCCGCAGCCAGAAAATCCGGGGACGTCAACGCAGACGGCATGCTTTCCATGGAGGACGCCATCCTCGCCGTCCAGGATCTTGTGGATAAACCCTATGCCGCCAAAGAGCGCTATGCGGACGTTGACGGGGACGGCGCCGTCTCTCTTGCGGAAGCCCTTTTTGTGCTGCAAAGCCTGCAATAAAAAAAGGCCCGGCGGAATTTCCGCCGGGCTTCAACCAACTGTAATTTAAGAAATCAGGCCTTATCCCAGCCGCCTTGGGCGCGAAGGCTTTCGATCACTTCCAAGGCGTTGGCCTTCAAGGCCATTTTGTCTACTTTAGCGGTGCGGGTGA
Source organism: Desulfatibacillum aliphaticivorans DSM 15576 (assembly GCF_000429905.1). Lineage (NCBI taxonomy): Bacteria > Pseudomonadati > Thermodesulfobacteriota > Desulfobacteria > Desulfobacterales > Desulfatibacillaceae > Desulfatibacillum > Desulfatibacillum aliphaticivorans. Next base: position 270,192 of record NZ_KE386982.1, read on the forward strand.
TGGGAAAGGGCTCGTCCCCGGGCCAGATGACCACGTGCTGGGGCCGTTTATACGAGGCGATTCCCTTGCAATGCTCCATGACCTCTTCCGCAACAAGATCCTTCCCCGGCTTGGGCTGCACAAAGGCCAGCAGTCCTTCGTCAAACATTTCGTGGGGCGCGCCCACAACCTGCGCCACAGCCACTTTTTCCAACCGGGCGATGTGGTCCTCCACCTCATCCGGGAACACGTTGTACCCCTTTTGCTTGACGATGAACTTTTTCCTTCCTGCCAGGCGCAAAGCCCGGTAAGAGCCCTTGTCCTGGAAAAAGCCCAGGTCGCCGGTGTACAAAATGCCTTCCTTGGAGACCGTCTTGGCGGTTTCTTCCGGCATGTTGAAATATCCCGCAAAAACAATGGGCGGATGATAGCAGATCTCGCCCATTTCGCCGTCGGGAAGCGCCTCGCCGGCCGTCCCGTCTACGTTCATGGGCTTGCGGATGCTCACCTCAGCCAGATCCGCAAAGGCCTGCCCGACTTGGCCCACCATTTCCTCGGGGGATATGCCCTTGGGCGTCATGGTGGCGAACCCGGCGTTTTCCGTCATGCCGATGCCCGTGTAAAATTCCGGGGCCATTTTGGAAAGCCTTTGCAAAAAAGGCAGGTCCGCAGCAGCGCCCGCGTACACAACCCGTTTCAGGCTGGACAGGTCGTAATCGTCGTATCCGGGAACCGCCCAAAGCATACGAAACTGTGTGGGTATCATCCCCAAGAAATTCACCTTATGCGCCTGGACCGCGTCCAGGGTGGTCTTGGGATCGAAAATCATGAGGCAGACCGCGCAGCCGCCCAAAGCAAAAATGGTCATGAAGCACTCCGTCACGCAGGCCACGTGGCTGGGAGGCAGGTTGATCAAAATGCGGTTGTCGTCGTCCAAGTTGCAATTCACTCCCCGGGCCAGCACCTCGTTCTGCACGATGATGCATTCATGGGTGAGCAGGGCCGGCTTGGGCGCTCCCGTAGTGCCTGTGGTGAAGATGATGAGCGTCGGCGTTAATGGAGTGACCGCCCGCCAGGCTTTTTCCAGGGCTTGGGTTTGCTTGTTCGCCTCCACCAAAGAGGCGACGGCTTCGGGGTCCAACAACAGGGGCAGGCTTTTGGCGCCTTCCATAATCTCGTCGTCCCCAAAGCCGAGCGGGGCCTGCACCAGATGCTTGATGGAAGGGCAATTGTCAAGGGCGGCTTTGGCGGCCGTGGTGAAATCCCGCAACGGGGTTTTGCCCAGGATGAACAATATGCAGGGATCGATTTTGCTTAAATCCCGCACCACCTCCTGATCCTGCAGACGCACGTCCAAGGGCGCGCAGATAGCGCCGATGCGGGAGCAGGCGTACATAAGGGCCATATGCTCCGGGCTTAAAAGCATCATGGTGGCCACCCGGTCTCCGGCCTGGACGCCCATGGCCAGCAATTGCAGGGCCAGAGCGTCGGACATCTCCTTGAATTGGGCGTAAGTTACTTTTCGGCCCGTCTCGTGCTGGATCATCACCTCGGCTTCAGGCTTTTTTTCGGCCCAGTGATCCACATAGTCATTAAGAAGCGGCAAGCGGATAAAATTTTCGCTCATGGCTAATCCCCCTTTGTCATTGGTTTTTGCAAACCATCAACCCTTTGCGAAGCACCGGCTTTCCGGCCTCCCCCAGGACGTCAAAATAATAGTTCATTCCATTTTCAGCGGCCTTTTTGTCCAGGAGCCGCACTGTTATCGTAGAGCCGGGAAGCACCATTCCGGAAAATCTGCAGCCGATCTCCAGGATGTTCTCCGGCGCAGCTTGCGCGTCCATCTCCAGCAATTTGCTGATGGACAACGCCAGGGTCGCCGTGCCCTGGACGATAATCCCGGGTAGGCCCACGCTGGCTGCAAATGCAGGCGAAGTGTGGATGGGAAAGACAATATCGCTGCACCCGTCGTAGATGTACGGCAGCACCTCGCTCGCAAAGACTTCTCCGGTCTGCAGGGGCGCCTGCTCCTTCGGGCTGTCAAAGTCCTTTGGAACGCCTTCCAGGCTGGCGCCCTGGTCCTGGCATTCCACGCCCCGCAACATGCCGCCGATATGCTCCGTGAACACGGGCTCGCCGTCTGCGTCCATCGCCTCGTAACGCATGATGATTCGGGTTCCCGCCCTATGAGGCAGCATGGCGGCCACCACGCCGTATATGGTTAAATCCAGGCCCGGCGTCAGGGGCTTGTGCAGCCGGATGTGCTCGGTGTGATGCACCTGCATCAGGAGCGCCTCCTTGGGGAAGTCCGTGGCTTCCAGGTCTCCCCCCATATTGGTGCACAAAGGCCAGGTGACCGCCACCGGAAACACCGGATGGGCGATGACGCCGCCTTCCCTGGAATCGTCCAGATAGCAGGGCAGGGCGTCCCCCAGGGCGGCGGCGTAATTGGTGGTCTGTCGCTGGGTAATGGTGGTTTTATAGGGCTTTAGTTTGGTTCCCGTGTACTTGGATGATATCTGCATGGCTCCTCGCTATAAAAAACAATGTTTCGTTCATTTCAAATTATCGAAACATTGTTTCGATGTCAAGATCAAAAGGAAGCAGTACCCGCCCACATCGTCCTTCCATGGAGTCCGGCCCCAAATATAGCCCAAGTATCCGGCCGTGCATGGCAAGATTTAACCCATGCTTTTCAATACGCAATGTAGAATCAGGGCTTGCCCTGGGTAATGACGCGCACCGCGCGTCAAAAAAAGGCGCCCACAGGGGGGGCGCATCTACACTGGATCTTGATGCTGTGTAGGCTGAATATAGACTTTGCCTCTTATGACGTGTAGTTGCAGGCCCCCGTGCCTGCCAGGGTATGCGCTGCGCGCATCCCAAGCGAAGCAGTCCGTTCGGACAGGCAATCGAGCAAAGTGCTACCTAAGGCCTCTCCTCCCACGGTAGGCTATGCAGTGCCATTGCGCTCGTTCCCATGGTCCCCGTGGGAATGCATACCGCAGCATCCACAACCATTGAAGATGAAGGCTTCGGAGGCATGCGTCGAAACCCAAAAAACAAGGAGTCTATCAAGGCTGTCCGCCTGGCGATCTCGTGGAGTTCCGATAATTCAATGCGCCGGTAATCAAACACCAACCCGGTAATGGCAACCTGATAGCCCCTAAGCAACTCCCATATGCATTCCCACGCTGGAGCATGGGAACGAGGTCTTGACCTATGCCTTCCGCCCGCCAACCTTCCTCAATTCCTACCATCTGTCCCGGCCGCGCCTTTTGGCCTATCGGCCCAGGCAAAAAACCGCCTTGCCTGGGCCGCCCATCTGAATGGGCGTCATAGTGGGGCTTGCCGAGGTGTAGGATGGCTTCATCCTCCATGGTCGAGATGCAATGTAGAATCAGGGCTTGCCCTGCGGAGTGTAGATTCAGGGCTTGCCCTGCAGAAGACGCGCCCTGCGCGCTTCAAACAGGCGCCCCAAGGGGCGAAGCTACAATGTTTATTCGCTAGTGTCTGCCACAACGAAGATGCAGGTTTATGATTTGAAGTTGCAGGCCCCCGTGCCTGCCAGGGGATGCGGCATTAGCATCTCAACCGAAATAACGCGTTCCGACAGGCATTCCAGCAAAATGCATCAATCGTTTTGGGTGGCCCAGGCAGCGTCGTTTGCTGCCTGGGCGCGGAGCACAGTAGGTACGACCTTCCCAGTAGGTAGAATCCAAAAATTCTTCTGCGAACGAGCGTTTTTCCTTAGAGCAATGTAGCGTCAGGGCTTGCCCTGCAGAAAAACGCGCTTTGCGCGCTTCAAAAAAAGGCGCCCCAAGGGGCAAAGCTACAATGAATATTGACACCGCATGGGCTGTATATAGACGCTGCCGTTTATGATATGTAGTTGCAGGCCCCTGTGCCTGCCAGGGTATGCGCTGCGCGCATCCCAAGCGAAGCAGTCCGTTCGGACAGGCAATCGAGCAAAGTGCTACCTAAGGCCTCTCCTCCCACGGTAGGCTATGCAGTGCCATTGCGCTCGTTCCCATGGTCCCCGTGGGAATGCATACCGCAGCATCCACAACCATTGAAGATGAAGGCTTCGGAGGCATGCGTCGAAACCCAAAAAACAAGGAGTCTATCAAGGCTGTCCGCCTGGCGATCTCGTGGAGTTCCGATAATTCAATGCGCCGGTAATCAAACACCAACCCGGTAATGGCAACCTGATGGATCTTAAACAACTCCCATATGCATTCCCACGCTGGAGCATGGGAACGAGATTTTAACCAGGGCCTTCCGCCCGCCAACCTTCCTCAATTCCTACCATCTGTCCCGGCCGCGCCTTTTGGCCTATCGGCCCAGGCAAAAAACCGCCTTGCCTGGGCCGCCCTCGTATAGTAAAAAGTGTTGATGTTATTAATAGGTTTGCTGCCCAGAAAAACCCATTGAATCCAGGTGTTGGAAACTGCGTCATATAGACTGATGGTAGTGCGCCATGATCCTTCTCGGCCATCTTATTGGCCAGGCTACGCCCGGAATTGCATGCCGGGACAACTGGTCGGCATTTTTTGTGTCGTCAAAGAAAGGAGTTTATAATGGATTGGAAGATTGCAATTGCGATAGCCGGATGGTTAACTGCTATTGTAACATTCTATTTCAACTATCGGTTATCCATTAAAAAGAATGAAGATGAATTACTGGAAAAAACATTGAGTTACTTTCTGAAAGGGGCTTTAGCTAGGTCGATTGGGATTAGCTTGGTCGAAGGAATTTGGTTTAAGCGAAAGGTTAATTTGGAAATAATACTTCCGGTTCTTGTCGGCCAAGCAACATTTTTACTAACAGAGGCTGATGAGTATTCTCCTGATAGTAAAAATCTAATTCGGCTATTGAGACTAATTGAAAAGTGTTTACCCTATGCCTCAAATAGGATTAATGAAGTTTCAGAGATATTAGACACATTAATACTTGCAACCCGTTCTGAAAAAGGTGTGCCAATTTCCAAAGAAGTTTTAAAGTTATGGTATTCAAAGTTCAATAATGGAAAAGTTGATGTATTCGAAAATGCAATTAGGAAAATAACCAAATAAATTTGCAGGAGAAAATAAAAAAACTGATGGAGATGAAGTGATACAAAAAACCCCTGGATTATTTAAAATCCAGGGGTTTCTTAATTTGCATCTATGCAGGCGGGCGGGGCGATGACTGGCCAATCGCCTTTTGCGCGGCGCAATTGATTATGCAGCGCTTTTCCAGCCTTTGGTGGCGGTCTTTTTATTGATCCTGCTGATGACGAGGGCTTCGCAATCGGGCAGGGTTTCAATAAACTGGGTCCCCTTGTGGGAGCCCATGACAAACACCGTAGTGGACAAGGCGTCGGCTGTGGTCACGTCTTTGGCCCAGACCGAGGCGGAAGCCAGCTCGTGCGGGCTCATGCCGTCGGTGGGTTTGACGATGTGATGGTACAGTCTTTCCTTGTCAAAATAGATTTCGTAGTTGCCGGAGGTTGCGACGGCGCCGTTTTGCATACGGATTTTATCCGCATAGGCGATGTCTTTGTCCGGGTGGCGGACGGCCACGGTCCAGGCGCGGTCAGAGCCTTTCCCGCCGATGGCGCGGATATCGCCGCCCGCGTTGATGAGGGCGTGGGCGATGTTTTCCTGCTCCAGGGCTTTGGCGCCGGCGTCGATGACATAGCCTTTGGCGATGCCGTCCAGAGTGACGCCCATGCCGGGCTTCATGAGCCTGGCGGACCGGCGTTGCATCAGTTTGCCGTCCTGGACGTCGAGCTGCAGCATGCCGCCGTCAACCAGGGCCACGGCTTCTTCAATAGCCTTGGTCGCCGGGACCTTGCCGGTCTTGCGATAAGTTTCCTGATACAGATCCACCACGGGCTTGACGGTCACGTCAAAGGTTCCGCCCGAGATTCTGTGGTAGTAATTTGCAGCCGTGAGCACCTGAGCCATTTCCTCGGGCATGCCGTCGATTTTGCCGTCGCGGTTAAGCGCGGCCACGGGGGATGCGGAGTCAAAGCGATCCAGGAGCCTGGTCACCCTTTCCATTTCAGCGTAGGCCTTTTCAATGGCTGCGTCCGCCTGATCGACGGACGGATGCATGACCGTGATGGCCACCAGGGTGCCCATGGTGTTTTTGGTGCGCGTTACTTTATGCAGGCCTTTATCAAAGGCCAGTGCTTCGGAAACAGGCATAACCGTGGTTGCGGCTACTCCAACGCCGAGCATGCCGGAGATCTTCAGGAAATTCCGGCGGTCCACTTTCCTGTCAAAAGGTTCAAACATCACTTCCTCCCTGAAATGCCTTGGCATTAATACTCCTTGGGGATGCTGTTAAGCTCCTCAAGGGTGAATACAGGGCCGTCTTTGCAGACAAACTCTTTGCCGATATTGCAACGGCCGCACATGCCTATACCGCATTTCATCCGGTTTTCCAAGGACATGATGATATGATCGTGCTTATAGCCCAATTTGTCCAGCACAGGCTGGGTGAATTTGATCATGATCGGAGGTCCGCAGACGATGGCGAAGGTGTCGTCATCGCCCTTGGGGGCCTTTTCCTCGGTGATGGACGGGACGAAGCCCACGTTGTACTTCCAGTCGGGATCGTCCGTGCCGTCCACGGTGATATGCATGTTGATGTCGTCCCGGGCTTCCCATTCGGCAAGCTCGTCGCGGTACAGGAGCATGCCGGGCGACCGGGCGCCGTAGACTACGTGGATGTCCCCGAACTTTTTCCGGTTTTCCGGATCCAGAAGCATGACGATGCTGGAGCGCAGGGTGGTGAAGGCGAAGCCGCCGCCGATGATGACGATGTTCTTGCCTTCCATGCGTTCCCAGGGATACCAGTTTCCCAAAGGACCGCGGATGCCCATGATGTCGCCTTCCTTCATGTTATGAAGGGCGGTGGACACAAGTCCCACCTTGTTGACGGTGAACATCACGTAGCCTTTTTCCGTGGGAGAGGAGGCGATTCCGATGGGGATTTCGCCTTTTCCGGTGACCGACAGTTCACCGAACTGGCCGGCCTTGTACTGGAATTTTGCCTCGTCTTCAGGATTCACGTAGACGAATTTAAATGTCTTAAGGTTTCTGTCCTCAGTCTCGATAGTCGCTTTGTCTATCCGGACCGGGATTGGCAGATATGGATTTTGCACCGTGTTAATCCCCCTTTATGCGCATTCTTTGCCGGGTTCAAACCGGTTCATCAGATCACAAACCCTGCGGATGTCTATGTTTACCGGGCACTGCTGGACGCATCTTCCGCATCCTACGCAGGCGATCCCGTTCTCGTACTTGTCCACATAGTACTTCAGCTTGTGCATAAAGCGCTGGCGCACCCTGGCCGTTTTGTTGGGCCTGGGGTTGTGGCCGGTGCCATGCTTAGTGAACAGGGCGGACATGCAGGTGTCCCAGTTGCGCATCCGGCAGCCGTCGGTTCCCTGAACCTCATCCTGGATGTCGAAGCACCAGCATGTGGGGCAGAGGTAGGTACAGGTGCCGCAGTTGATGCACGCAAAGGCCACGTCTTCCCAGAAATCCGCGTCGTAGAGTTCGGTGGTGACCTTGTCGCCCAGCTTATCGGTTTCGATCTTGGACGTGATTTTTGCTTCTGCAGCCTTGGCGGCGTCGTCAATGGCGCCGGCTTCGGCCGATCCGTCCTGGTCAAAACCCGCTTTGCCCACCAGGGCCTCGCCTTTCTCCGTCATCACTTTGGCCAGGTAGTAATCGCCCATGTCAGCCAGAAGCACGTCCGCGGAGGAATCGTCGAAAGGACCGGTTCCGGCGGAGGTGCAAAAGCAGGTGCTGCACGGGTTGTTGCAGGCCAGGGCGACGGTGGTAAGGGCGGCGCGGCGCTGCACCCACCAGGGATCCTGGTATTCGGGATTGTCGAAGTTGATGTTTACAAGGTCGATGGCCTTGACGTCGCAGGGCCTGATGCCCAGGATGGCCCGGGGGCTGTAATCCTTGGGGATTTCCTTGTTCACATGATGATCGGGCTGGTTTTCATCCAGGGTGTACTCGAACATGGTCTCGCATTGGGGGTACACCACGGATTTGGGAGACATACGCGTATTCACGTAGTCCAAATCCGGCATCTGGCCCTTTTCCAAGGGCGCGAAGTTATGAAAAGCCCCCTGCTTGACCGGTCCGTACAGGCTGTAATCTCCGGAGAGCTTCCCTACGCCTGATTCCCAGTCTTTTTTATCAATTTTAATGACACGCATATGCTTGCCCCTTATTATCGAATCTATTTGATAAACTCATCCGGGTCCTCTGGACGGTAAGTATCCAGCGGAGGACGCACGTCCAGGCTCATGCCGGCTTCCCAGTCAAAGAGTTCCTTGCAGTCCTTTTCCAGTTTTTTGGTGAACTGGCGGACGGGAATGCCCACCGGGCAGGCTCGTTCGCAGGCGCCGCAGTCGGTGCAGCGGCCGGCGCAGTGGTAGGCCCTCAAAAAGTGGAATGTGCGGGTGTCCGTTTTGTCGACGCTTTTGCCGACCCACTGAGGCTGGCTTTCGTCCACAAAACAGGTGGGACAGTAGCACAAAGGACATGCATTCCGGCAGGCATAGCAACGGATGCATCCGTCAAGCAACTGCTCGAAGTGGTTCCAACGGGCCTCGGGGGCCATGGCTTCCACCGCCTTGACGTCTGCGTAACGGTCTACATCGGTTTGTTCTTCCACCGGGTCGGCGATCACTTCATCAGAGATCACAGGATTTCTGTGAACGCAGATGGCGCAGTTGTCCTGGAGCATTTCCTGCTTGTCCAGAACCTCTTCGTACCCGTCGCCGGTTACCGTGATTTTTCCGTCAGCTTCGGAAACGGAAAGGATTTCCTTGCCCACGGCAAGACGGACTTTGCGGCGGTCAACCATGCCGGTGCAGGGAACGCCTATGATGTACAGTTGCTCCCTGGTGATTTGGTTTTCCACAATATGCGTGACGATGTTGCGGGAGTCGCATCCCTTCGCCACCACGCCAATTTTCTCCTTGCGCTTCGGCAAGTAGTTGGCCAGGTTCACCCCGCAACTGGAATCCCAGATGAGTGCGTCAACCTTGGCCGCATCCTTGACAAAACACGGCTCATTGATCAAAGGCATGGTTCCTTTCCTGAACCCAATGACCATGTCCACCGTGCCGTCATCAAGGAGTTTTTTGGCAATCCCCCTGATTTTCTCAGCATATTCTGACATCTCAGGCTACCTCAACCTTTTCCTTGATGAAATGTTTCGCTGGGCCTAGGGCGCGAACTTCCTCGGTGACGCGGGTGACCACGTCAACGAACTTGGTGGATTCCGCAGAGGAGATCCAGGAAAAATGAATTCTTCCGGGCTCAATCCCCATGTGCTCCAGCAGGTTTGTAAAAAGGGCGAATTTCCGACGTGCATAAAAATTACCTTCCAGGTAATGACATTCACCCGGATGTCACCCAGACACCCAGACGGCGTCCGCCCCTTTTCTAAAAGCTGCCAGCGCAAACTTCGGGCTCATTCTACCAGTGCACGGAATGCGAACCACACGGATGTTAGCTGGATATTGCATCCGGCTGACACCGGCCAAGTCCGCCGCACCGTAGCTGCACCAGTTGCATAAAAAAGCTACGATTTTGGGTTCCCAATCGGCCATGCGTTATCTCCTTTTAAGTCTGTATAAGTCGGGGCCTAAGCCCCGACCATAATATAAGTTGCTATAATGCGTCAATCATCGCGAGAATTTGGTTGTTGTCAAACCCGTTCAAGTGTATGGCCCCGCTTCTGCAGGAAGCCACGCACAGGCCGCAGCCTTTGCAAAGAACGGGATTGATGCTCGCCTTGCCCGCAAAAGGCCCTTCCGTGGTGAAGGAAGGCGCGGAATACGGACACAACGACACGCACACGCCGCACTCGCTGCAATTGGCGGGCGAAGTGACGGCCACGGTTCCGCTGGTGAAAATTTTCTCCCTGGCCAACAGGGTCACGGCGCGGGACGCAGCCGCCTGGGCCTGGGCCACGGACTCGTCAATGGGCTTGGGATAGTGGGCCAGGCCGCACAGGAATACGCCGTCAGTGGCGAATTCCGAAGGTCCGAGCTTGGCGTGGCGTTCCACGTAATATCCCGTGTCATTGAGCGGAACCTTGTAAAACTGGGCCATCTTGCTGTTGTCAGGAGGCGTGATGGCCGTCGCCAAAGTCAAGGCGTCCAGGGGGATCTCCACGTTTTGCTGCAGCACGTGGTCCTTGACCTGAACCGTCAAATTCCCATCGTTTACGCTAACTATGGGCTTGTTGTCAACGCTGTATCTGATAAACAGCACTCCGGCTTCCCGGGCTTTCTTGTACAAAAGCTCTCTTTCGCCGTATGTGCGGATGTCCCGATACAGGATGTAAACGTTCGCGTCCGGGTTTCTTTCCTTCAGGGCGATGGCGCTGTCCACGGAGTGGGTGCAGCACACGCGGCTGCAGTAGGGACGCCCAGGCTCGCGGGATCCGACGCACTGGATGAAAGCTGCGGATTGGATTTTGTCCAGGGCCGGGTCGTTCTCCTTGAACAGCTTGTCCATTTCCAGGCTGGTCCTGACCCGCTCGTCCTGTCCGTACAGGTACTCGGTGGGTTTGGATTCATCAGCGCCGGTGGCCACGATGGCCACGCCGTATTCCAGGGATGTTTCCTTGTCCTTGCCCTTGAGGGTGGAAGTGAAGTTGCCCACGAAGCCGTCTACGCTGGCCAGTTCGGTTTCCATGTAGACGGTGATGTTCTCGTTATCTTCCACTTCCTTGATCATCTTGGCCACATTCTCCTGAATGTCCTCGCCCTTCCAGGTTTTGTGCAGGGCCAGAGCCTTGCCGCCCAGTTGGGAGGACTTTTCAATCAAATGCGTGGGATAGCCCTGCTTGGCCAGGCCCAGGGCCGCGGCCATGCCGGCCACGCCGCCGCCGATGACCAGTCCGTTGGGATTGACCGAAAGTTCGGCCTCGGCCAGGGGAGCGATGAGCGCGGCCTTTTGCACGGCCATGCGCACCAGGTCCCTGGCTTTTTCCGTGGCCAGGTCGGGCGTTGCTTTATGAACCCAGGAATCGTGATTCCTGATATTGGTCATTTCAAACAGGTACTTGTTCAAACCTGCGTTGATCAGGGTTTCCTGGAACAGGGGTTCGTGGGTCTTGGGCGTACAGGCCGCCACCACGATGCGGTTCAGGTTCTTTTCCCTGATCAGCTCCGCCATGCCGTCCTGGGTGTCCTGGGAGCAGGAGTACAGGTTCTCGGAGGCGTATTCCACAAAAGGCAATGTCTTGGCGTATTCCACCACCGAGGGCACGTCCACGACGCCGGCGATGTTGATGCCGCACTTACAGACGAACACGCCGATCCTGGGCGGCTCGCCCTTGATGGCCTTTTCTTCCATTTTCTCCTTGGACTTGGTGCAGGTATTCCTGGCGGAAGCCAGTACCTGACCGGCGCAGGAAGCCGCCGCGCTGGAGTCCACAACCGCCTGGGGAATGTCCTTGGGGCCTGCAAAGGCGCCGCAGACGTAAATACCTTCCCGGGAAGTGGCTACAGGGCTGAAGCTGTCCGTATCGGCGAACCGGTTGGGGCCCAGGTTCACATCCAGCTTGCCGGCCAGTTCCACCAGCTCCGGAGAGATGTCCAGGCCCACGGAAAGGACGACCATGTGGAATTTTTCCACTTTGATCTTGCCGTCTTCCGTCACATACCGCATTTCCAGATCCTTGGTTTCAGGATCCTCCGTGATGGTATGAACCCGGCTTCTCACGAAACGGACTCCCGCCTTGTTGCGGGCGTTGTCGTAAAAAGTCTCAAAGTCCTTTCCATGGGTTCTCATGTCCATGAAAAAGATGGAGGCGTCCAGGCTGTCCCCCTGGTGCTCCTTGGCGATGACCGCCTCCTTGATGGCGTACATGCAGCACACGGCGGAGCAGTATGGGTTGTCGCACTTGTTCATGTCCCGGGAGCCGATGCACTGGAGCCACGCGATTTTGGTGGGCTCTTCCCCGTCCGAAGGCCTGGTCACATGCCCGTGCGTGGGACCGGAGGCCGAAAGAATGCGCTCGAATTCCAGGGAGGTGACCACATTCTTGTACTCGGAGTACTTGTAAGAGTCCAGGCCCTGGGGATCAAAAGGCTTGAAGCCGGGGGCCAGAACCACGGAACCAACTTCCAGGGTTACCTGCTCGGGTTTTTGGTCATAACGAATAGCCCCTGCAGGACACACCTTTTCGCAGTTTCCGCATTTATCCTTTTGGAGTTTGATGCAGTATCTGGCGTCAATGGCGTACTTCAGAGGAACCGCCTGGGCGTATTCCACGTAAATGGCTTTACGTTTGGAAAGCCCTGTATTGTAGTCGTCAGGAATCTTTTTGGGGCATTTTTCAGCGCATGCGCCGCAACCCACGCAAAGATCCTGATCCACATACCGCGGCTGTTTGGTGAGGTTAACGGAAAAATTCCCAACCTCGCCGGAAATGCTTTCAATTTCTGTTTTTGTCAACAATTCGATGTTCAGATGCCGGCCGACCTCGACCAGTTTGGGCGAGATAATTCACATCGCGCAATCGTTAGTGGGAAAGGTCTTATCCAATTGAGCCATCACACCGCCGATGGACGGCCCTTTCTCCACCAGGTACACATAATACCCGGACTCGGCAAGGTCGAGGGCCGACTGCATGCCGGCTATACCCCCGCCCACTACCATTACTGAACCAATGACGTCTTTAGGCATGGATACTCTCTCCTTAAAGGTTATTTATTAAAAGGTATGTTCATATGGAAGACGGAAAACACGCAGCCTGACGCCCGGCCCGGAACCGGGGGCGCCGAATCGTTCGCAGGCCCCTCCCTCATGCCGCCAACCGCTTGTAAACATTCAATGTTTTGCTTTTTTAAAAAATCGTCTCCAGGATTTCTTACAAAACGTAGGAAAAGTTACAGATTAGCAATACGATTGTCAACGAAAATCGGTTTTGAGGGCCTTTGAGGCCCCTCCACTTTCTTAAGAAAATGGGCCTCTTGGAACAGGGCGGGTTCAGAATAACATTTAATTGCATGATGGGGCGCCTAAAGCCCAAATATGTGTAACGGCCATTAAAACACCCCATGAAAAAAAAGGCGTGACATGGAAGGCGAATTATGACATATTCCACCCTTTCATCAACCGGTTTTCCGCCGCTCGTGAAAATCGATTTCTGAAAAGGCTTGAACTCAGGTTGAATTGTTGACTAAGCTGCTGGGAGTAAGGCTTTCCGGCCTTAGCTGAATAATATGGACCCTCGTTAATTTCGGGGGCTGGTTACGGGAAAAAGGAGAAAGCATGTTATTCGGTGACAAACTGCTTACCGTGATATTCTACGCCTCGTTGGCTGTGTTTGTCTTGGGTACTCTTTATAAGGTCTACGGGTGGTTTAAAGCGAAGGTCGGCGCTCAGGCGCCGGACGCTGCTCCCGGAGAACGAATGGGCGCCGCTTTCAAGGGCGTTGTGGGAATGATTTTCAGTAAAAAGCTGTTCACCTTTCTGGAAGCTCTTGTCCTGGATGTGATTTTGGGCCGGCGTCAGTTCCAGGTGGACAAAATGCGTTGGATCATGCACTCCATGATCTTGTGGGGCTTCACCTTGCTGGTGATCTTCCATGCCTTTGGAAATCTGGTCAATCCCTGGTTTGTGGGAGAGTATTACTCCACCCTCAATCCGTTCTGGGTGCTTAGGGATGTCTTCGCGGTCATGGTGTTCGTAGGGATCATCCTGGCCATCGTACGCCGCGTCGCCAAAAAGAGCCCTCGCCTCAGTTCCAGCCCCATGGACATTTACGCCATTATAATAGTTACCGTGATCATGTGCTCCGGCGTTTTGTATCAGGCCGCTCAGATGACTTCCTATTCCATGTTTGTGGAAATGGTGGAGGATTGGGCCGGCTTGGACATGATGGACGACGAAGAGGATGTCCAGGCCATCGAGGCTTTCTGGGTAGCCAATTACGGTTTGGTTTCCCCCAATATTGAGGAGCCGGACCCGGACATGGTGGAAATGGGAATCGACGCCAATGACAGCTATTGCGCGTCCTGCCATACCGCTTCCCCTAAAGCCTTTCTGAGCTACGGCTTCGCCAAGATGCTCAGCCCCATGGCCGGCGTCTTGGACGGCTCCCGCAATGCTCTGAAATACCTGCATTTGCTGGCTTGCTTCCTGGGCTTGGCTTATTTGCCTTTCTCCAAGATGTTCCATCTGGTTTCCACGCCCATCAGCCTGATCGCCAGCCGCGTGATGGACGAGAATTCCCTGCCCGAGAACATCGCCACCAGGCAGGCCATGGAATTGGACGCCTGCGTCCATTGCTGCACATGCAGCAACACCTGTTCCGCCATGATGGCCAGCGTGACTTCCGGCAACAAGCTGGTGCTGCCTTCCGAAAAGATGCAGAGCCTCAAGAAATTGGCCAACGGCGGCGAGCTTAACGCTGATGAACTGGAAGCCGTGAGCTACGGCGTATATATGTGCACCAACTGCAACCGCTGCACCGCGGTCTGTCCATCGGGCATCATTCTTAAGGACCTGTGGATGTCCATTCGCGAATCCCTGATTCAGAAGCAAAAGGCCCAGCCCATGGTTCTGACGCCTTTGTCTTTCTTCCGCGGCTACAACCGCGCCAGGATCGCCCCGGAAACCTACGGCGCCCCGGCTCAAAAAGCCCAGGAAGCCGTGGCCGGCAAGTTCGAGCAACTGGCCGCCAAGGACGCCTCCATAGACATCACCCAGGCGTCTTCCGCAGAGGCCAACCCCATGTTTGCCTATTGCTTCGGGTGCCAGACCTGCACCACGGTTTGTCCTGTGGTGGGCAGCTTTGAGAATCCCGAAGAGGAACTGGGTTTGGTCCCCCATCAGATCATGTGCTCCCTGGCCATGGGCCTGGAGGAAATGGCTTCCGGCTCCAAGATGATCTGGGACTGCCTGACCTGCTACCAGTGTCAGGAGCATTGCCCTCAAAAGGTTCCGGTTGCGGACATCCTTTACGATCTCAAGAATATGGCCGCAGCCCGGGTGCTGCCCGAAAAGCAGACCGAGAGCAGGAAGACCAAGTAGCATCAGGGCTTCCCGGGCGGACTCCGCCCGTATAGATAAAAGTTATTACGAACAACCAGGCAAAATAGGACATAGATTATGAACTACGCATTGTTCTTGGGATGCAATATTCCGGCGCGGGTCCCCCAATACGATCAGGCGGCTCGTGCAGTGCTGAACAGACTGGGCGTCGAGGTTCTGGATATACCGGATTTCAATTGCTGCGGATATCCCATGCGGGACACGGATTCTCAGGCCTTTTTGCTTTCCTCGGCCCGGAACCTGGCTTTGGCCGAACAGTCGGGCTTGGATATGATGGTGCTGTGCAAATGCTGCTTTGGCGCCCTCAAGGCCGCAAGCTACGCATTGGCGCAGGACTCGGCCCTTAAAAATGAAATCAACGCCTTGCTGGAGCCGGAAAAACTGTCTTACCAGGGGAACGTGAAAGTAAAGCACTTCTTTTCCGTGCTCAAAGACTCCGTGGGCCTTGACGAAGTGAAAAAGACGGTGGAACGGCCTTTCCAGGGCCTGCGCATAGCAACCCATTACGGGTGTCACGCCCTGCGCCCCAGTTCCATCACGGAATTTGACGACCCCGTCAATCCCAGTTTGTTCGATAAACTGGTGGAGGCCACCGGCGCCGAAAGCGTGGATTGGGCGGAAAAAACCGATTGCTGCGGCGCTCCGCTCATGGGCGCTAACGATGAGTTGTCCCTGAAGATCACCGGGAAAAAGCTCAAGGGCGCACGCAAGGCGGGAGCCCACTTTTTGTGCGTAGGCTGCCCCTATTGCCATATGCAATTTGACACGGTGCAGGCTTCCTTTATAAAATCGGAGCCGGGCAAAGGACCGATGGCGTCCATCCTGTATCCCCAACTCCTGGGCCTGTCCATGGGAATTGACGCCGAGGACCTGGGGTTGGATAATAATTGTTTGGACATCAGCAGCATCAAGCTGTTTCTAAAATAAGTAAAGGAGAAAACGATGGCTGACCAGACTGTAGGTTCGGTCCTGGTGGTGGGCGGCGGAATTTCCGGCATGCAGACCGCCCTGGACCTGGCCGATTCCGGCTATTACGTGTACTTGTTGGAAAAAAGTCCGTCCATTGGCGGGGTGATGTCTCAGTTGGACAAGACCTTCCCCACCAATGACTGCGCCATGTGAATCATCTCTCCGAAACTGGTCGAGGTCGGCCGGCATTTGAACATAGAGTTGATTACATATTCCGATTTGGAGTCCGTGGAAGGAGCTCCGGGAAAATTTAAAGTCAAGGTTCGCAAAAGAGCGCGCAGCATCAGCACGGAACTTTGCACGGGTTGCGGCGCTTGCCTGGATGCATGCCCGGTTACCAATATAGTCAATGCTCCGGCCTGATTCAAAGCCGGACAAAGCCTAGGTGCAACATGAAAAAAACAGATATTGACTGGCCCAAGATCACAAAGATCGTTCAAGACTACAACTCCGACCCTGAATGCCTGCTCATGATCATGCAGGATATCAGCGACATATACAACTATGTGCCGCCCGAGGTCATTCCCGTTCTGGTGGAAAAGCTGGGCGTCAGCGAAAGCCTGATATACAGCGTGGCGACCTTCTACAAAACCATCAGCCTGGAGCCCAGGGGCAAATACATCATCAACGTGTGCACAGGAACCGCCTGCCACGTTCGCGGGGCCGAGAAGATCACCAATGCTCTCGCGGAGGAACTGGGCATCGAAGAAGGCCAGACCACGGCCGACGGCATGTTCACCCTGGATGCGGTGCGTTGCGTGGGCGCTTGCGCCTCCGGCCCGGTGGCCATGGTGAACCACGACACCCACGGCGCCCTGAACCGTTCCAGCGCCCTGGAAATGCTGGATCAGTACAGGAAGTAATTGCTGCAAATTTGCAGCATGCAATTTTGTTTTTCAAAGGCCTGCGCTTGCGCGGGCCTTTCTTTTTTTTCAGGTTTGCTTGATTTCCAACCCCCGCCTATAGGATAATACAACCATTAATTATCCCGAAGCATCCCAAGGGGAGGGTAAATATGAAAATCGCCATTGTAGGAGGCGGAAGCCGCTGTCTGTTTTTCATCAACATCCTGGCGACCTACAGATTTTCTTCGGAAGTCCAACCTCAAATTGTAGCTGTAGCGGATATTAACCCGGACGCGCCGGGCGTAAAGCATCTGGTTGAACGCGGGGTTTATTACACCGATGACTATTCCGAGTTTCTGACCCGGGAGGATCTGGACGTCGTTCTGGACCTGACCGGAGACGAGGAAATCTTCACGTATCTCTGCAAGGAAAGAAACCTCCTCACCACCGTCCTCAACGACGAAACCGGCCTGATTTTCTTCGAAGGCTACCGGCCCAGGGAATGCGCAGGCAGCAGACAGCTGAATTTCAAGCGCACCAAGCAGCTTTGCGATCTTTTTTTTACGGAATTGGTCAATGAGGAGGTTTTTGTCATCGACACTTCGTTCACCATTATCGATGTGAACAATCTGCCCTTGCAAAAATACGGCTTGGAGCGCAAAGACGTCATAGGCAAGCACTGCTACGAGGTGACCCATCGGGTAAAGGAGCCATGCAGCAGCAAAGCCCATCCCTGCCCCATGGTGGAAATTCAAAAAAGCAGGCAGCCTTACCGCTGCACCCATATTCACTACGACAAGGAAGGCCACCGCATCCTTCACTCCATCTCAGCATATCCCATTTTCGAGGCCAACAAGATCGTGGGCATCGTGGAGCTGGCCAGGGACATCACCTGGGAGACCAGCCTTCAAAAATCCTTCGGAGACCAGGAAAAGCTCTCCGCCATCGGCCGCCTGGCCGCTGGCGTGGCTCATGAACTGAACAATCCCCTGACCACGGTGCTCACCTCTACCATGCTCATTCAGGAGGACATGGATCCCAAACATCCGGATTACGAGGAGTTGGACCTCGTTAAAAACGAAACCCTCCGCTGCCGGAACATTGTGAATAACCTCCTTAACTTCGCCCGGCAATCCAAGCCCATCAAGCAGGATGCGGACCTGAACGAGATCGTGCAAAGCAGCATGGCTCTTATCCGCAAACAGGCGGATTTCAAGAATATCGTCATGAAATGCGACACCTGCCCGGAAAAGCTCATGGTCTATTGCGACCGGGACCAGATCCAGCAATGCCTTATCAACCTTGGCCTGAACGCCATTGACGCCACGGCTCCCGGCGGGCGCATCACGTTTTCCACCGCCCTGGCGGACGACGAAAAAATGGCCAGGATTTCCGTGGCGGACACCGGGGAGGGGCTGCCCCTGAACATCCAGGACAGCATTTTCGAACCCTTTTTCACCACCAAGGAGACCGGCACCGGCCTGGGCCTTTCCATCACCCACGGGTTCGTCAAGCAGCACAAGGGGTTCATCGGCCTGGAAAGCACTCAGGGCCATGGCGCCACCTTCACCATAAGGCTGCCCTTGAAGCGGGAGGAGACCCATGCCTGAGCCCAAGGCCAAAATCCTTGTCATAGACGATGAAGAGGCCATCTGCAGGAATTGCGAAAAAATCCTCACCCGCAGCAATTACGAGATCAAGTGGGCCCTGAACGGGTACAAGGCCATGGAGATGATGTACAAGGAGGCCTTTGACCTTGTCATCACGGACCTTAAAATGAATTCCATGGGCGGCCTGGAAGTCCTCTCCCGGGTCAAGGATGAATGGCCCCAGACCCAGGTCGTCGTCATTACGGGATACGCCTCAGTGTCCTCGGCCGTGGAGGTCATGAAAACAGGCGCTTTTGACTACCTGCCCAAACCCTTCACCCCGGACGAATTGCGGGGCGCCGTGCGCCAGGCCCTGGCGCCTGAAGAGCTTTTCAACAATGCCAAGCCCGACGTTAAAAAAATCTCCCGAAAAATTACCACCCACCAGCTTGTGGGGGACAGCCCTCAGATGCAGGGCGTCATCCGCATGCTCGCCAAGGCGGCCCCGACGGATACCAACGTGCTTATTTACGGGGAGTCGGGCACGGGCAAGGAAGTGATCGCCAGGGCCATCCATGCCAACAGCCGACGCAAGGGCGAGGTCTTTTTTGCTGTGGACTGCGGCGCCCTGGCTGAAAATCTCCTGCAAAGCGAGCTTTTCGGGCACACCAAGGGGGCGTTCACTGGTGCGGTCAAGGATAAAAAGGGCATATTCGAATTGGCGGACGGAGGCACGGTCTTCCTGGATGAGGTGAGCAGCATCAGCATGTCCATTCAAAGCAACCTGCTCCGGTTTTTGGAAACCAGGGAGGTGCTGCCCGTAGGCGGAACCGCGCCGGTCAAGGTGGACGTGCGTCTGGTCTTCGCCACCAACCAGGACCTTAAGGAGATGGTGAGCCAGGGGAAATTGCGGGAGGATTTTTACTACCGCATCATGGTGTATCCCATTTTCACCCCCCCGCTCAGGGAGCGCAGGGCCGACATCCTGCCCATCGCCTACCATTTTCTGGACTTGTTCTCCCATTCCATGAGCAAGGATATTCGCAGCTTTTCCCCGGACGCCGCGGAAATCCTCCTGGATCATTCCTGGCCCGGGAACGTGCGCCAGCTTCGCAACGCCATAGAAAGAGCGGTGATCCTGTGCGAAGGCCGCACCATAACAGCCAGGGAACTGGAGCATCTCCAGGACAAGCCGGGAGAGGAGCATCACCAGGCCGCGTACACCATCACCCACGATTATCAGGTTCCCGCAAACGCCGAAGAGCTTAAAGAAGCGAAAAAGATCATCCGGCAATTGGCGGTGGAGCAGGTGGAGCGGGATTTTTTGACCCAAGCCCTGGAAAACGCCGACGGCAATATCACCCGGGCCGCCGAGCAGGTGGGCATGCAGCGGAGCAATTTTTCCAACCTCATGAAAAAGCACGGCGTGCGCGCCGTAAAAAAATAACTTTGGATTTGAAAAAAAAGGATTTCTACATAAATCCGGAACCATGCAGGGAGTTTTTTAGAATGGCGAAGCAGGATGACAAGAAAAATCAAATCGTGGCCGACGCCCTGGCCTCCCAAAAGGAAAGGGAAAAAGGCTACCGGGAGAAGGCTCTCAGGATGTACCCCCACGTGTGCGGCAAATGCGGCCGCTCCTTTGAAGGCAAACGGATCCAGGAATTGACCGTCCACCATAGGGACCACAATCACGACAACAATCCCCCGGACGGCAGCAACTGGGAGCTTTTGTGCATCTACTGCCATGAGGATGAACACGCCCGCCACTCCGTGGCCGACGCCTACGGCGGCCGAAACA
The DNA here is from genome assembly GCF_000429905.1 of Desulfatibacillum aliphaticivorans DSM 15576. Taxonomy (NCBI): domain Bacteria; kingdom Pseudomonadati; phylum Thermodesulfobacteriota; class Desulfobacteria; order Desulfobacterales; family Desulfatibacillaceae; genus Desulfatibacillum; species Desulfatibacillum aliphaticivorans. The sequence continues at coordinate 290,470 of NZ_KE386982.1, forward strand.
CGGAGGAGGAGTCGGGCGGCGGAGACATGGACAACAAGCCCTTCGCCAACCTGGCGGCTTTGATGCAGAAGAAAAAAAACAAATAGCCGGGATTCAAACCAGGGAAGAAAGGGGCTTATGCAGGTTTATCCAAGGCTTTTCCCATAGGCCTGCGGCGCCCCGAAAAAAATCCGACCGCACGGTAAAAAAATATTTGACATGGTTTGGAACACGAACTATATTTACAGCCATGGAAACGAGATCAACATACACCGACATCCTAAAGCTCTTCAGAAGGGTGGTCAATAAATACCGCAGCCTGGAAAAAGCGCCCATCCTGTTCGGTACGGGTGATTCTCTTTTCAGACAGGAAGTCGGCGCCATTCAGGCCATCGGCGCCGATCCCGGCAGGAACGTCAGCGAATTGGCCCATACTCTGGGCGTCACCAAAGGAACCGCGTCGCCCATCGTGACGCGCCTGGCCAAGCGGGGTTTGGTTAATAAGTATAAGAACTTGGACAATAACAAGGAAGTGCTCTTGGAACTCACCGTTCGGGGCCAAAGCGTGTATCACGAGAATGAGCTTTCGTTGATTAAGCTGCGCCAAGCCCTTTTTGAACGCTATGAAAAGGAAAATCCTGAGTATCTGGAGTTCCTGAAGGATTTTTTAGTGCAGATGGAAGAGTTGATAGAAGAACACTATGCCGAGCTTCGGAGCCAATAGGTTTGAGCCCTTTTTTTTGGGTAGATGGTTTGGTATGCTAACAAAATTTTAACAAATTGAGACGAGAGCAAACGGGGAAACAGCCGGAAAAGGCCCCCGGGCCGCCGGCTTTGACATACCGGAGGCAGATTTGTTCGGCCGGCAAATCTTACCTCCGGACAAAAACATTTTAACCGTACTTTATTAAAAGGAGTGGCAGCATGAAAAAGCTGGTTGTTTTGTGTACTTTGATAGTGGGATTTTGCGCAGCGCTGAGTCCCGTTATGGCCGGGGAGATCGCTTCCCTGCAGGTTATTGACTTTCCCAAGGCCGACCTCATGATCGTATTTGCGGACAAGGACGCCGCTGTAGAAGCTCCCGCCCATGTGGATGTCAAGGGCTGCGGGGAATACTCTTTGGTCAGGCTGCTGGATTACTCGGCTGGAAAAGCCATGGTAGCTTCCATGCCCTGGGGCCACAAGTCGGTTTCCCAGGATGAATGGACCCAGTTGGAAGGCTGGTTTAAAAACGCCGTCATGGAAAATAGCGGCAAGGAAGGCATCTTGTCCGCCGTCACGCCTGAAGGCAGCTTTTACTCTGTGGACCAGGGCGCGGCCGGCGCCGTCGCCAAAGCGGGGACCGGAGAAGACGTTGCAGCAATCCTGGAAAGCTCCAAGACTCCCGCGGTGAGCAAATACATCCTGGAAGAAGAACATCACAGCTGGTGGCCGCCCAGAGCGCCGGAAGATGAGATGATTCCCACCCTCTAACGGCAGTATTTACCCGGAGTTGTCATGGCGGACCGGGAAATTCCCCCCTTTTCCCGGCCGCCCGGCGAATACCGCCCCGGCCCCCCAGAGATCGCGCCCCTTCCGCGATCATTGGCCGGCGCAACCATCCGCCGGACTGATACTGTTTCGGGTGTTTCACGGGCCTCTGATAATCAGAGGCCCGTGTTTATTTTAGGGAGGCGTGAAAGCGGCTGCTTGCAGCATGGCCGCCGCCTTTTCGGTAAGTTGAAAGCTCCGCCGAATCTCCGAAAATCCCAGGTCAAAAAACACAAAATGGACTGTTTTCCTCAAAGACTTGTGATTGGCTTGCCAAAATTCTGGTTTTGTGGTTAATGAAAGCCATTCCACTTCATCCCATCCACAATATGACGGAACGCAGCTTTAGCCAGGGGAGGAAAAATGGACGGTTTAAACACCTTGGAGATTTTTTACCTGTTTTGCGCACTCTTGGGCGGAATCCTCGTCGTTTTCAGGATGATCATGCAAGTCCTGGGGGCGGCGGATATGGATATGGATTCCGGCGGCGACGTGGGAGGCGACGTGGGAGGAGACGTGGGCGGCGATGCTTCCGGCCATGACGATTCGGACGCGGGATTCAAGCTCCTGTCCATGCATGGCCTGTCCTCCTTCATGCTTATGTTCGGGCTGGTTGGATTCATCGTGTACCATAATGAGCGGGCCGGGGTCGCTTTGTCCCTGGTTGCAGGCTCTTTCGCCGGATATATCAGCGTCTGGATTATCAAGAAAATTTTCGACTTTATGATCAAAATGCAGTCCAGCGGCACCTTGGAGATGTCAGCGGCCATGGGCGCCGAAGGCGAGGTCTACCTGACCATTCCTAAAGGCGGGGCCGGTAAGGTGATGGTGAATTTTTGCGGGCGTCTGCGCGAGTTCGAAGCCATGTCCGAAAACGGCGAGGAAATGAAAACCGGAGTAAGAATCAAGGTGGTTCGCATCAGCGGGAACACTTTAATGGTGGATCGAATGGTGTAAGCTATGAATCAATCCTTAATTAATAAGGGAGGTTTTTGAATTATGGGCGGAGAAGGGTTATTGGGTTTCATAGGCTGGCCGCTTGTGGTGGTAGTGTTGGCGGTTTTTATAATCTCAACCGTGGTTTTTTTGGCGTCGCGCTATAAACGGTGCCCCTCGGATCAGATACTGGTCATTTTCGGCAAGGTCGGGGAAGGGCAGTCGGCCCGATGCATCCACGGCGGCGGCTCCTTGGTCTGGCCTTTGATTCAGGACTATTGCTACATGAGCCTCACGCCCATGACCATCAATATTCCCTTGAGCAAAGCCCTTTCCATGCAGAACATCCGCATTAACGTGCCCAGCACATTCACCGTGGGCATCAGCACGGAGCCGCAGATTATGACCAACGCGGCCGAGCGCCTCTTGAACCTCCCCAAAGAGGTCATCGAAGACATGGCCATGGAAATCATCTTCGGCCAGTTGCGTCTGACGGTCGCCTCCCTGACCATCGAGGAGATCAACCAGGATCGGGAGCGCTTTCTGGAAGCCATCCGCAGAAACGTGGAGCCCGAGCTGAACAAGATCGGCTTGTACCTCATCAACGTGAACATCACGGACATCACGGATGAGTCCGACTACATCGAAAGCATCGGTAAGAAAGCCGCGGCCGAGGCCATCAACCAGGCCAAGGTGGACGTGGCGGTCCAGGATAAGACCGGCTCCATCGGCGAGGCTGAAGCCTTCCGTGAAAAAGAAATCAAGGTGGCCGAAAACGTGGCCCAGGCGGAAAAGGGCAAGAAAGCCGCCGAAGCCGACCGCCGCGTTTTCGTGCAACAGCAGGAAAGCAAGGCCACCATCGGCGAGGCAGAAGCCAACAAGGAACAGAACATCCGCGTGGCTGAAAACGAAGCCCAGGCGGAAAAGGGCAAGAAAGCCGCCGAAGCCGATCGCCGCATCTACGTGCAGCAGCAGGAAGCCGAGGCCGTGGGCGGGGAAAACAAGGCCAAGGCCGACATCGCCGACGCCGACGCCCAACTGGCCATCAAGCAGGCCGAAGCCAAACGCCAGGGCGAAGTGGCCAAGCGCCAGGCCGAAGTGGAAATTCAAAAAGCCCAGTACCTGGCCGAGCAGCAGCGTTTGAACGCCGAGCAAATCGTCGTCCAGGAAACGGAAAAGCAAAAGATAGAAATCGCGGCCGAAGCCGAGGCGGAAAAAACCCGCCGCGAAGCCAAAGGCCAGGCCGACGCCGTCCTGTTCAAATATCAGGCCGAAGCCCAGGGCGTCCGGCAGGTGCTCCAGAGCAAGGCCGAGGGTTACAATCTTTTGGTCAGAAGCTGCGCCGGAGACGCCAAGGCCGCAGCCACCTTCCTGCTGGTGGAAAAGCTGGAGGAGTTGGTCAAGGTCCAGGTGGAAGCCATCAAGAATCTCAAGATCGACAAGATCACGGTCTGGGACGGCGGCGGCCAGGACGGCGGCAAAACCGCCACGGCCGACTTTTTATCCGGCATGGTCAAAAGCCTGCCTCCCCTCCACGAAGTAGCGGGTATGGCTGGCGTGGATCTGCCCCAATACTTGGGGGATATGGCTGCGGAAAAGGAAGCCAAGGACGAAAAGAAACCCGTGCAAAACCCCAATCCGGTCAGGGTTTCCGTTCCCAAGCCGGCGGCCAAGCCCAAGGCCCCGGAGCCGCCTAAAGAGCCGGAAGACAAGGAATAGCACCCTCCATTTATCCAATATGACGCATCGGGTTCAACGCCGGGCGAGGGCCGCTTTCAAGCCGCCCCGCCCGGCGAGTTATTTTGGGCTTATGGACTAATGATGCAATTGTGGCGGCGCCCCCTCTGCGGACGTCTTTAAAACAAGCCCCTTATACCAAGTTGCGATCATTCGAGTAATTTGCGCATTCTTTTTTCGGACTTTGGATCCACACCCCGGCGCTATTCGGGAAAGACGCTGGGTCCCCGTTTCCGGGATTCCGTCACAATGATTGCAAAAACAACCGCAATCATCCCGCCGCCTCCCTCCACGGGGATGACGGAGAGCGGCGGCCATACCAGGTGAAGGGGGGGGGAAGCCGCCCCCGCATCCTTATGAAAGGGCTTCAAGCGCCCTTTGCACCTTCGCTTACCGCAAAAAATCGTCATCCCGGCAAGGGCGATCCTACTTTTCGGATCGCCCTTGCCGGGACCCAGCGTCTTCTTGATTCTTCACGGCCCCGTCAAAACCATTCCTGGGGAATGTTCTGCAATGTATGGGCGTGGCTGCCGAAATCGCCGTTATAAGTGTCTATGGTTTCGATGATTACTTCCAGCAGCCTGTCTTTTTCCCGGTGAAAGATGAGCGTGGGATCCTGGTAAAACATTTCGGCTCTTTGTATGTCCCGATTCAAGCGTACGTTGTTTGCCAGGACGGCGGTGATACCATTTTCGTCCAAACTCTGAATGTGCCGCAGGGCTAAAATATCGTCTTCCGCTTTTTCAAAGGAGAAAAACGCCAGGTCATTCAGGAAGCCGTAGCAGTGGCGGACCATATGCCATCCTTCGAACATGTCGTCCCACAGGATCATCGCTCGCACCGTCTGGTAATCCGTGCCAAGCAAGTCGTCTTTGTGAATCCGCCCATCAATGGTGCAGCCGGATTGGATGCTGGCGATGTCCAGTAAGCGGGAGGTGTAGGCCACCAGATAATTCACGAAATTGTGCACCACGGAGCCGATTTTCAGCACCGGGTTCTTGCCGGGGGTGCACATGGTCGGTAAGGCGCCGTTGATGACCTTGGTTTCGGAGTTGATCCCAAAAGCAATTGCCATTCCCGCAAGAAATTCGGCAAAGGCCAGCAATGCAATGCCGTAGGGCGTCATGGGGCCGTTTTGTCCGCTGAAAGGCTGCGTGACAAGCATCACGGGTATTCGCCGCTGGACGCACTGGACGAACACATCGATATTTTCCTTAAAGGACAATGTCAGAGGGGAACTGAAAATCGTGTGATTCGTAATGACATACTGGCCCGATTGGATTTGGTTTTCAGCCTCTTGCACGCCGGATTCCGTGGATATGTTGAAAAACTTGGGGCCGCTGAAGATATTGGATGTAACGCTGAATTGCTCCACTTCGTATTGGCCCAACTGCCTGGCGCAGACAAATGAAAAGGGCATTTCATTATCCCGGACCAACATCGCCTGCTTGAGGATATGGTTCATTTGGGGGTCTTTTAACTCATAATCCTCTTCCCCCTGTTTATGAATGAACGCCGCGACGCCGCCAGGTCCGAAAGCCCTGTCTACTATGGGAAAATCAAAGCGATACGCCTGATCAACAACGCTTTGTATATACGCGGGCTCAAAATGAATGCGGCTGGTCCCGGGGTCGTAGATCGCCCCGTAATCGGTTCCCTTGGTTGTACAACGGATGATTTCTGAATAGTCAACCAAGGAGCCGTTTTGCTTTTTGCGGGGAATCTTGACTCCGCAATAGAGCAATACCTCCTTGGCGTCATATATCAGATTCCGAACCAGCCGATTCCATAGGTTTTTATAATCATTATAGCGTATTTTTTTTAACAAGATTCTCCCCCTATATGGATTCTCTTGTCGTTTTCTTTTTCCTCCGCATCCGATTCCGCTATCAGTTGTCCGTACTTTGACTTGCTTAGTCTAAGCAGCAATCCGCTGTCGCCTGCGCAAGCGAAAACAGACTTTTGCTTGGAACTATCCTAACATACAGGAAAAGCCACTTCAATCTTTCATCATGAATTGATTATCCAAACACGGTATCCCAGATAAGTTTAACGAGCGTTACGCCCACCACTGCAAGAAACACGCTCCGTACAAAGTTGACCTTGCGCAGGATCACCATTCTGGACCCTAAATAGGCGCCTGTCATTTGGCCGGCGCCCATGAGGATGCCAATGGTGAAAATGACGTTGCCGCCGATGATGAAGGCGATCAGGGCCACGATGTTGCTGGTGAAATTAACGATTTTGGTAAAGGCGGTGGCTTTTTTCAAATCCAGGCCGATAAGAAGGACAAGGCCGATGGTCCAGAACGATCCGGTTCCCGGGCCGAAAAACCCGTCATAAAATCCAAGGAGCAAACCGGCCGCAACATAAAACGCGTGCTTGCCCATGCGGGCTTTCCGGTCTTCCTGGCCTAACTGGGGGGTGAGGAGGGTGTAAAAAAAGATGCCTGCTAACAAGAACGGAATGATTACGCTCAGAAAGTCGGCCGACAGCATTTGAATGGACACGGTGCCGATGGCGGCCCCAACGGCGGTAAACAGCACCGGCATCCAGATTCCGGAAAGCGAAACCAATCCCTTGCGGCTGTAGTTCACCGCCGCCGTAAAACTGCCAAAGCTCGCCTGGAGTTTGTTGGTTCCCAGGGCCAGGTGCGGAGGAATCCCCATGGCGAGCAAAACAGGCATGGTCAGGATTCCTCCCCCGCCGGCAATGGAATCCACAAATCCGGCGCAAAGGCCTGTCAATACAAACACCGCGTAATGATAAAATTCAAATTCCAATAGCTACCGTTCCACCATTTTAAAACTTGCCGTCAAAATTCACGGTGCGCCAATCCGGCCGCCGGCGCCGACCTCCCCAAGGAAGAACATCGGGCAAAAGACTTCAACGTTTTTGGGGACGTCTCTCAAAAACTCAATAACTCCAACCCCAAAAGCGTTCTAAAGAAAGATCAGCCGGGTAGGGGGCTTTGTTTGATGCTCCGCCCGGATTCCTTACTTTTCCTTTTTCAAATCCTCCATCAAGTCGTCCAGCCATTGGGGGACCGTCACCTTTTCGTAATTGGGATAACTTAAGGTAAAGGGCTTGATGTCCAGGATGGGGCTGCCGTCCACGGCGTCCAGACCCTGAACCTTGAGGATGTTGTCCTTACGCTCCAAAAGGCGCACCGCCGAAACCAAAATAGGGTTGGGCCTGGCCGGGCTGCATGTGGCGTAGATGCCTTTCAGGGGGATGTCCTTTCTGCCCATGGGATGGACCTGGCGCATGGACCGCCTGTCCTCCGGAATCAGGTGGGGCCAGTAAATCACCAAAATGTGGGAATATTCCTCAATGCCGTCCAGAATGCCTTCCAGGCTGGGATCGATTTCCAGTTCGCTTTCCAGGGAACCCAACTTCTTCCGGGTCTTCCGTTGCTCCTTGATGCGATTGTCATAATCCTGATCGCCCATGTCAGGGCGAAACGCGGGCTTGTCCATGGAGGTATGCACTACGCCCACGGGGGTGACGGTGAATTCGTTCAATCTTCTGTATTCGGGCATTGATAACTCCTTTTCCGCTCAACAAGCGCCGATCAGCGCTCCTTAATGAAAATTGCGGCGCATCCCAATGGAAAAAGCGCGGCAGGCCGCCAAGTTTTCAGCCTCTCCATAATAAAAAAAACGCAAACAGTCGACCATTCAGGTTCGGTCGCCATCACGGCGTGAACATTAATTATGGAAAGAGCGCCCCGGCTGCGCCTTCATAGCGTTGTTTTCAATGCAATTATGCCCTTATTATTTAGATTGTCAATGTCCCTTCGGCCGGGTTCAGCGGCGTACGCCGCGCCGATTGAGCTTGACACATGATTTAGAAGGCTTTATTCTCAGTACAACTCCGTCCGAAGGCGGAACGTAAAAACAGCTCCAAACAATATAATTGAATATTTAAAGCCATGAAGGCCGACGCGAGGAACGCGTGTCGCCTTTGTGGCTTTTTTATTTGGGGAGAAAATTTTATGAAAAAAGGCCTTGTGTTTTTGTTCGCAGGAATCCTTGTTTTTTCTTTGTTTTCCAATGTTTGTTATGCGGATCAAAAAATCGTGGACGCCATGGGACGCGCCGTTTCCATCCCGGATAAAGTGGAAAAAGTCATCTGCTCCGGCCCCGGATGTTTGCGGCTGCTTACCTACCTCCAGGCTCAGGACCGCATTGTGGGCGTGGACGATATGGAAACCCGCCGGACCCAGTTTGACGCTCGGCCATACGCTTTGGCCAATCCTCAGTTCAAGGACTATCCCGAGTTCGGCAGCTTTCGCGGCCACGACAATCCCGAGCAGATCCTGGTGCTGGAGCCTCAGCCCCAGGTGATTTTCAAAACCTACGCCACCATGGGGCACGACCCCATTGAGCTTTCCAAGAAAACGGGCATTCCGGTCATCGTGCTCAATTACGGCGATCTTGGCGACAACCGGGACCAGTTGTTTCAGGCCATCCGCATCATGGGCCAGGCCCTGGGACAGGATAAAAGGGCCGAGGAGGTTGTCGCCTTTTTTGAATCCGCCATCCAGGATCTGCACGACCGGACCAAGGACATTCCCGAAGACAAACGGCCTTCCTGCTACATTGGCGGCATCGCTTCCAAGGGGCCCCACGGCTACCAGTCCACGGAGCCCGGATATCCGCCTCTCGCCTTCATCCACGCAAACAATGTGGCGTACAGCACGGGCTTGAAAGGCAAGGCCCTCATGCACAGCAACGTGGCCAAGGAGAAAATCGTGGACTGGGACCCGGAAATCCTTTTTCTGGACCTTTCCACCCTGCAAATGGGCGATCAGTCCGGCGGCCTGTACGAATTGAAAACCGATCCCGCTTATGCGGCCTTGACCGCAGTCCAAAAGGGCAAGGTTTACGGCGTGCTGCCTTATAATTGGTACTCCCGGAATTACGGCTCCATCCTGGCCAACGCCTATTACATGGGCAAGCTGATTTATCCCGACCGCTTTGAAGACGTGGCGCCCCGGGCCAAGGCGGACGAAATTTATTCTTATCTGATCGGCAAGGGCGTGTTCGAGGTTATGAATCAGAGCTTCCAGGACCTGGTTTTTAAGCCGGTCCCGGTCAAGTAGGGAGCGAAACATGCACCTGAATCACGGCGTGAAGCACGAAGAATATTCCCGCTATGTGGGGCGCAAAGCCGCCTTGCTGATGTTCTCCGGAATAATATTGGTATTGATTTCCCTGGTGAGCATCTCCAAAGGCCCGGCCAGCCTGCCCATTGGAGAGGTGGCCAAAGCCCTGCTGGGATTCGACGCGGCCAAGCGCACGGAGTTGATTGTCTGGAACATCCGCTTGCCCCAGGTGCTGGCCGCCATCGTGGCCGGGGCCGGGTTGTCCCTTTCCGGCGCGGTCATGCAGTCGGTTTTGCGCAATCCCCTGGGCTCGCCTTTTACCTTGGGCATATCCCACGCAGCGGCCTTTGGAGCCGCCTTTGCCGTGATGATCATGGGCTCGGGAACCATGGCCAGCTCCCACGTGGGCGCGGTGACCATTTCCAATCCTTACGTGACGACTGGCATGGCCTTCCTTTTTTCCATGGGCGCATCCAGCGTGATTGTGGGCATATCCCGCATGCGGGGCGCTTCGCCGGAAATCATGGTGCTTTCCGGCGTGGCTTTGGGCGCCTTGTTTACGGCCGGGACCATGTTTCTCCAGTTTTTCGCGGACGACGTGCAGCTTGCGGCCATGGTTTTCTGGACCTTCGGCGATGTAGGCCGGGCTTCCTGGTCCGAGTTGGCAGTGCTTTCCGTCATCACCCTGGCGGCGTCGGCCTATTTTCTTTTAAACGCATGGAATTACAACGCCGTGGACGCCGGGGACGAAACCGCCCAGGGCTTGGGCGTCCGGGTGCAGCGGGTGCGCATATGGGGCATGATCATCGCCTCTCTGGTGACGGCCGTGGCCGTGGCCTTTTTGGGGATCATCGGCTTTGTGGGCCTGGTCTGCCCCCATATGGTCAGGCGCATGATCGGCGGGGACAATCGATACCTCCTGCCGGCATCCATGTTGCTGGGCGCCATTCTGCTTTTGGCTTCGGATACCGTGGCCCGGCTGATTTTGGCGCCGCATCTTTTGCCCGTGTCCATTCTCACGGCTTTCATGGGCGCGCCTGTTTTTCTGGCATTGATCATCAAAGGATATGCAAAATGATTCTGGAAGTGGACGGCGTAAAATTCGGATACAACGGCAAGGACATCCTGAAAAACGTCCAACTGAATGTGGACCGGGGCGAGATGCTGGTTATCCTGGGCCCCAACGGGGTGGGAAAAACCACCCTTTTACGGTGCATCAACGCCATTTTAAAGCCCAAGGCCGGAACCATCATGGTGGAAGGCGGGGACGTCCTGAAAATGGAGCCCGCAGCCATCGCCCGCAGGGTAGGGTACGTGGCCCAGTATCAGGCCAAAACCCGCATGACCGCTTTTGACGCCATTCTCATGGGCCGCAAGCCCCACATAAGGTTTCGCACCTCCCACGAAGACCTGCACATGGTGGACGGCGCCATCAAGGTTTTGGGCCTGGAAGACCTGGCTATGCGCCATATCGACGAAATGAGCGGCGGCGAACTGCAGAAAGTCGCCGTAGGCCGGGCTTTGGTCCAGGAGCCCCGCTTGATGCTTTTGGACGAGCCCACCAGCAGCCTGGACCTCAAGAACACCATGAATATCCTGTCCCTTATCCAAAGAGTGGTCAAGGAGCACAACGTGGGCGCGGTCATGACCATGCATAATTTGAATTCCGCTTTACGCTTCGCCGATAAATTCGTGTTTCTGAAAAACGGAGAAATCCATTCCGCCGGCGAAATCCAGGAAGTCTCCGCAGAAATGATCCGGGACGTCTACGACATCCCCGTGGAAATCCTCCATCACAACGGCCGGCCCTTGGTGGCGCCTTTGAATTGAAGCCTTAAAAACGGTTCTTTTCTAACGCGCCGATAAGGGGAAAGGCCATATTTGCCCTTGCTTCCATTCAATAATGCCTTTAGATTGAACGCGATACACAGAACCCAGTCTGTATTGAACCTTATAAAAATGGGCAATTACAGCCCTTTTGTTAAACTGTGAAAGAAGCATAGGAACGCTGTTTTAACCAGCAGGCTATGCTCCTTTTCATATAAGACCTTGCAAAGACCTGATTTGAGTTTTTTATTTACCAACGCTCCTCTGTTGATGGCTTTATTATTCCAGGCCGTGCTGTTGTATCATCTTGATTTCCGGCTGATACGGCGGCTGTCCATGGCGGAGGCGCCGGGCGTATTATTTGGTATGGCGGCGTTGGCGTGTCTTTTCAGGGGCGTTGCCATATTGTTCCCGCAAAATCGATTCGCCCGGACCTGCTGCAATCTCGTCTTGTTCTGCTTTTTGGGTCTGACAGCTTCCTTTTTATATCAAAATCGTTTTATTCTGGATTATGCGGCCCTTGTGGAAAACATCGGCCTGGCCCGGTCCCGGGGCGTTTACAATTTTGTTATGGCGTCCCTGCATCCCAAATTCATGGCCCTGACCCTTGCCATGATCGCGGGGTATTTAACCCTGGAGCTGACCGGCCGTGTAAGGCCGCACCGTTTTCCCTGGGAGATGCGCGTTTGGCGTCTGGCCGCACTATCCATGGTCTACGGAATATATCTTGCCAGCCCCGTCCCGAAGCATGACGATGCCGCAGGCTTTATCGCCTCGGCTGCCCAATACCATTTTCAAAACCAATATCGGACCGTCCCGGACGAAGCTATGGAGTACCCTTTTGTCCGCGATGGGGCGTCCTTTTTGTCCTCCCCCTCTCAAGAGGCGGGACCTTATCCGCCTGTTTTTCTTATAGTCATGGAATCCTTTTGCGGGCGATATGTGGAGGCCCGGGACTCCGCAGGACGATATTACACGCCCTATTTCAACCGCCTGATACCCCAAGGCGTATATGTGGAGGACTTTTATTCCAATTCCATGCAAACGGCCAAAGGCCAGTTCGCCGTCCTGTTTTCCCTGGCGCCCTCCATGCGGGGCAAGGTTTTCGTCCATTATCCAGACGTCCGTTTTGATTCCCTGGCTTCTGTGTTGAAAAGGCGCGGCTACCAAACCCTGTTTTTCCAGGCCTATGAAAATCCTGATTTCGACAACACCCGGGACATGCTTTTAGCCAACGGATTTGATGACTTTCGGGTTCTGAAGGATTTCCTAAAGCCGGAGGACGAACCTTTTGATTGGGGATGGGGGCCCGAGGACGCCGTGGTTCATCGGCGTCTGTTTGAGTATCTTGATTCCGGAGAGCCGGAAAGGGCAGGGCCGGTTTTCGTTGTCGAGGCCACCATCAACGCCCATAGATGCGAACATGTTCCCATGGACAAACGCTTCTTATATCCTCATCCATCCATCCCGTGGGAGGCGCAGGCCAACGCCGTCCATCTGGCGGACCGTCAGTTGGAAGTGTTTTTTAGGGAATTGGAAAAACGCCCGAGGTACAAGGACGCGATTGTGGTCATCACCGGCGACCACGGCGTGAATCTTGGCACGGAATCCGCGGCGGGCGCCGTGCAGAATACCAATGAAGATATTTTTAAAGTCCCGCTGCTTATCCTCCAGCCCGGCCGCCTCTTCCCTCAAAGGATTGAAGGCGAGCCTTTTTCTCAGATGGACATTGCTCCGACTTTATTGGATATGATCCATATCCATGAGCCTGAAACCCATTTCCAGGGCAGATCCCTGTTCCAGGCCGATGGCAGCAATCGTGCGCTTTTGGTCCAACCGTACGGCGGCCGTTCCTTATGCTCCGTGAGAAAGGGCTTCAAATACGTTTATAAGGAGCAATCCAATGAAGTTAGGGCTTTCCAATTAAAGACTTCTTCGGGGGCTCCCCTGGAAGTTCCGTTGCAATCCCTACCCGAGGATTTATTGCACGCCTTTGATAATGACATAAAGTGCTTGTATCTTAATCAAAAGCTGATCGTTCAGAATCGCATCCTGCCTCCCCTGCATTGAAGCGTCTGCTCGGAATAACGCCGCGATTGCTTCATCCGGCGTTCTCTTGCAGAGTCTTGATCAAAACCGTGATATTTTCGAGCGGAGCCTTCCAAAAAATGGTTTGACTTCTGTAAAATATAGGTATTAAGTGGACACGGATCGTTGTGTCTTATTTGGTATAAAGATGGTCTGTCGTTGTATCATATTTGATATATAGATCCGTTCGTTGAAAAACGATCTTTCTTTCCTTACATGAATTGACAAGTTGTGGAGTTCAAAGTGTCGGTAAAAAAAATGTTGCTGATGGTAGGAGTGGTGTTGTTGTTGGCCTCCGGTGCTGTTGCACAGGATTCTTTCAATAACAACTTATTGGAAATATTGCAATCCAAGGGAATTTTATCCTCTCAGGAAGTGTCGGCGCTTCAAAAAAAGGATGCCGCAGACCCGGAAGCCGGGGCGGCCGTCCAGGAAGCCCTGGTGCTGCTCCTGAAGGAAAAAGGGGTGCTCACCAAAGAGGACGCCGCGTTCATTTTTGGGGGCGAGGCCGCACAGGATGACTCCCCGAAGCTCTCTCAAGAGGCGTCTCCGGCTTTGGGCGGCAAGGGGTCCGGCAGGGAGCTTGTGGGCGTCCTGGACGACGGCTTTTGCCTGAAAACCCGGGACAGCTCCTCCCAGTTTCATCTAAAGGGCCTTTTGCAGGCGGATTACAAAACCTATGACTATGACCTGGAGCCCGCAGGAATCGGCACGGATCCGGGGACGGACGGTTTTGACATTCGCCGGGCCAGGCTGATCGCCAAGGGCAAGCTCTCTCCTTTGTTTGATTTTGCCATGTCCTACGAGTTTCAGGGAGTCAGTTCCCGCCGTTTGCTGGACGCCTATGTGAACGCCCGGATTCATGACGTCTTTTCTCTCCGTGCAGGTCAGTTCAAGGAGCCTTTTGGGTTGGAAGCCCTTTCTTCGGACAGCGACCTGTTCTTTACGGAGCGCTCCATGGGTTTTGGCCTGAATCCCGGCAGGGATGTGGGAGTCATGGCTTTCGGCGGTTTTTGGGACAACGCTCTGTATTACAGGCTGGGCATGTTCAACGGCGACGGCATGGATGACGCCACCGGAGGAAACGTGGACGAGCCCGAGGTGTGCGCCCGGATCGGCGCGACCCCCTTCGCCCACGCAGGAATTCCCCTGTTAAAAGGCTTTCATCTGGGCGCCAGCGGGTCTTATCAGCGGGCGGACGCCAACACGGTCAGCCTGGATATCAGCACGGCCGGGCGCACGGATTTCTTTTCCGTCGCCACCAATGCGAAATTCAGCATCATCCGGAACTGCGACACCCTCATCCGTCACGGAGCGGACGCGGCTTGGACATACGGCCCCGTGGCCCTGTTCGGCGAGTACATCCAGGCAAAATACGATGACATGGAAAGCAAGGCCCAAACCTTTGACGCCGAAATGACGGGCTATTACGGGGCTGGCGCCTGGATCATCACCGGCGAGCCCGTCCTCGTTTCCCGGGGCGCGATCCAGCCGGTCATTCCTGCGAACGCCTTAGGAGACGGAGGCTATGGAGCCTTTGGCCTGGCCTTCCGGTACGACAATTTCGACGCGGGCGACAAGGTGTACGACACCTTGGTTTTTGTGGGCGATTCCGTGAGGGAAGCCGAGGCCATGACCTTTGGCCTGAACTGGTACCTGAATCAATACGCCCGCCTGTCCCTGGAATTCACCCACACCACATTCGATCAACCCCTCCTGATATACCGGGATTCCAGCACCGGCACATCCCTGTATAGTGACAAGGAGGACATGATTATCAGCCGGTTCCAATTGGGATTTTAGACTTTTTTTGGAAACGCCGCAGCTTGCTGCGGAAAGCGTTATTTTTTGAAAGGGAGGAAAATGAAAAAATCAGTATTGTTTTTTGCCATTTTATTAATTGCCATTACAGGCTCCACGGGCATGGCGGCTTATCATCATCAGGGGGAAGTCGACTCGGACAATTTTACGGCAGTGTATCCTGCCGCGTCAGGCACCAAACTGGACCAATGCGCCCTGTGCCATTGCGGCGGGGAGTACGAAAAAAACGGCAAGACCGTCACCCTGGGAAGCTGCCAGTGGTGCCACGACAGTGAACACGGATACGGGTACGACGAGTCCGGCAACATCTGGAACACCCTGAACCAGTACGGCAAGGATTACTTCACCGCCGGACGCAATCAGGCGGCGGTCTCGGCCATTGAAGACGATGATTCCGACGGCGATACATACTCCAATCTGCAGGAAATCACGGCTGTCTCCTATCCTGGCAATGCTAACGACGACCCCTCCAAGACCCCCGCGGCGTTCCGGGTTTATTCCATGGATCAGATCGAAGCCATGGATCAGCACACCCAGTTCCTGCTGATGAACACTAGCCGCTCCGGCGATTTTTACGCCGAGTACACGGGCGTGATTATGGAAGACCTTCTTGAAGACGCCGGCATTCTGGACTCCGCCACGGGCATCACCGTGTTCGCCCCCGACGGATGGTCCAACTACCATCCCATGGAAGCGGACGGCCAGGAAAACCATTATCATGTGAAAGGAGAATACGCAGAGGCCCAGTTCCAATATGACGCAGAGGCCGACGAGGCTTTGAACGCCGATGGATGGTGCGATTACAGCGCACCCTCCTGCAAGGGCCGCAACCACGGCGACGCCATTGCCGTGGACGGCGGACTGCACATGATCCTCGCCTACCAACGGGAAGGAAGCTACCTGGACACCGGCGTTCTGAACAATGACAATAAACTGGACGGCTCCGGGCCTTTCAGGGTGGTTCCCCCTCAGGTGACCCCTTGTCCGCCTGACCAGTCCAGCAAATCCGATGTGCAGGACGTGGTCTGGCCTTATGAAAACAGCTGGGACCACAACGCCGGCGCCTCCAGCCGTTCGGCCACCATCATCCGGGTGGAGCCCCTGCCCGACGGCATTACGGACATCGACATCCTGGAAGCCGGCTGGAATTACGTGGACCAGGGCAAGATCATCATCTACGGCGCCATTGACGGAACCGACTCCAACGGAAACGGCATTCTGGACAGCGAGGAAGGCAACTCCGCAGATCCTAAAAAAGCCCATTTTCGCCCCATGACAGGCTTGAACAACATGACCGTGGAAACAGACGCGGGAGAACTGAAACATGTGGAAGCCCTTTACTGCGACGATCCTTCCCTGAACCAGACCGGCAAGCCCGCCAGGATGAACTATCCCTACGGCGCCTTCAAGCTGGAAGTCAACGGCCTGAACGCAGCCAGCCCGGACGGAGACATCGTCACCCTGACGCTTACCTTCCCCGACGCGGTTCCCACCAACGCCAAGTTCTATAAAATAGTGGGCGGCGGCTGGGTCAGCCTGCCCTTTGACGACAACGACGGCGACGAAACCATCGTGGTCACCCTCCAGGACGGAGACCCGGACACCGACGCTGACGGAACCATCAACGGCGTGATTGTGGACCCGGGCGTCCTGGCTACGCCGGCTGCCTCTTCCGGCTCCAAGTCCACCTCTTCGGACGACGGCGACTCCAGCTCCTGCTTTATCAAAGCCCTGCTGCAGTAACCCTCCCCCCTGCATGAAAAAATACGGGAGGCCGCAAACGCGGCCTCCCTATCACCTACAAACAACAGACCAAGAAAAAAGGGTTTTTCGCCTCCGGCGGCAAAACTGATGAACTCCTATAACTGCATGCCTCTGGCGGCAAACTGCCAAAAACAGAAAAGCATGCCTCCGGCGCCCAACTGCCAAAAACAGAAAAGCATGCCTCCGGCGGCCCGCTTTTGAAAAAGCGGGGCAAAACTTTTTAAATGGCGCTGCGCGCAAAAACAAAGGCCTTTCCTCGAACAGGTTTTTATAAGGCATGATTGGCGTCCCCAATGGGATTTGTCACTTTATCGTGAGTTGTGCATCCATGGTTAGCGCCTTGGCTTCATCCGCTGGCTGAGGCGCGCCGTAACACCAGTTTCGAATAAATTCCACGTGCTGCAGCAGTTGGCGGATCATCCAGCCCACGGCGAAGGCGGCGATGACGGTTCCCTCGCGCAGCCCCAGAATCTCCCGGGCGCCGATAAACGAAATGGTCAGGGCCATCACAACCAGCGACACATCCAGCCCCACCTTCACCATGCCGAACTCTTTCTTTTTGGCGTAGCAAAACGCCTGGGCGAATCCTTCTCCCGGTATATATATAAGGTCAGCCGCCAGTTCGCAGGTGATCCCCGCCGCCAAAACAAAGCATCCCAAGAGCAGTTCCACGATCTGTTTCCAATAGGCGTCCGGGACGTAAAACTCGGTCAAATACATGCCCACGTCAATGAAGACGCCAAAGATGGTTATCACAACCAGTTGAAAATACTGAATCCGGCGGAACTCCTTTTTAAGCAGGATCATCTGGCCGATTATAAACAGGATATTGAAAATAAAGGTCCAGGTCCCGAAGCTCAGCGGGGACAAAAAGGTCAGCACCTAAGGCACGCTGGAAATGGGCGTGGTTCCCAGGCCGGCCTGGGTGCTTAGCGCAACGCCCAACCCTGCCAGCGCAAGGCCCAGGCCCAAACAAATCATCCGTCTTCTTAACTCCCGGCTAGGCATTGGCGCTCTCCTTGAGCAGGTTGCCCCGCAGCCTCTTCAAAAGGGGAACCAGAAACTCCTCCTCTTCTCGGCTCACTCCTTTGAGCGCCCTGGCCTCCACAATGGCGAAAGCCCGTTTGACCTTTTGAGCGGTTTCAAAGCCCTTTTCAGAAAGGGAAACCGTTACGGTCCGCCTGTTTTCGTCGTTTCTGACGCGTTCGATCAGGCCCGCCGTCTCCATTTTCGCCAGAAGATTGGTTAAGGTCGGCGGCTCTATGAAGCAGCCTTCCGCGATCTCGCATTGAATGGAATGGGGCTCGGCCATGAGAAAGGCCAGGACCTTGGGCTGCCCCGGGGACAGGTCCGGGCAAGTCTTGGCGATTTCCTCCAGGATCCTTTTTTTGAACACGGATTGGGTGGCCATGAGTTCGTAGTGTATTTCGTTTCGCATACAGTTATCTTCCTAATAATTAGGTTTCGAATTATTAACTTCCGAAGTTAATACGCCCATTGAATCTCCTTTACAAGAGGAAATAGGCATAATTAAAAAATACATGCAAAAAATATTTTTAATTAAATAATAGTCTGAATTAATTGTAAAATATTCTAATAGGCATTGTTTTGAGGCGGCGCGCAGGCATGAAATCGCCCTTGAACGCCATGGGTAAAGATATACGCCGTATATGAAATGTATACAGCAAAATATTTGGACGTTTCACTACTTTATTTACAATATAATCAATATTTTATTTGTAAATTTCTTCCTGTTTTCGGGGCGTTGCGGGGAAAATCACCGATCAAAGCGGCGTATATTTTTTTGTGACGTTTTTGAGGGATGGGTTTTGTAGAATAGAAAATAATAATATAAATCAATATGTTAAATAAAAAGTTTTGGATTGGCACGGTTGATGCTCTTAAGGAAAGCGACGATGTAACGTGAAACACCTCTTACGAAAGGAGGACCTTATGAGCCAAATCCAAAGAATCTTAGTGGTGGACGACGAGCCCGGCATCCTGCAGAACGTCACCAAAATTCTGTCCAAAGCCGAATATGAGGTCTTCCAGGCGTCCAGCGCCAAAGAAGCGCTGGAAGAGATGGCCAAGCGGTCATACTCCCTGTTGATTTCGGATATAGTCATGCCGGAAATGAATGGCCTGGAATTGCTCAAAATGGTCAAGAACCAATGGCCCCTGACCCAGGTGCTTATGATGACGGCTTACGCCTCTACGGAAACCGCTGTCAAAGCCATCCGCCTGGGCGCCCTGGATTACCTGCCCAAGCCCTTCACCCCGGACGAACTTCGCGCGCTGGTTGACCGCTCCGTGGCCGGAGATCTGTACGAGGCCTCCGTAGGCGACGTGGAGCGTGAAGACATTGACGCCATGCACCTGAACCTGCCCCTGGATATGCTTTCGGAAGCGGACGTGGGGGAGGGCTTCTGCGACATCGGCAAGAAGGTTTGCAATGTTTACCAGAAGTTAGGCCACACCTGCAAGGCTGGCGAGAAAAAGGGCCTGTGCCCCCAAGAGGCCAAAAAGGCCAAGTCCGAAGACGCCGCCCCTGCTATTCAGGAGTTGATCGGCGTGGACATGCCCTTCAACTACGAGGAAGTGGTGGAAGCCACAGGCCCGGAATACGTGGCCAATCTGGGGCGCGACGGATTTGCGTTCATGCCCTACGAGGATCTGAAAGCCAGCGCCGCCCGCATGGAGGCCCGGTTAAACAGGGCCAAATTGGCGGCCATGTACAAGAAGAAGGAAAGTCGCATCCCCGGGACCACCGACGCCCTGTCCGACATTACGGACGCCGTTGGAACCGAGTACGTCAAGCATTTGGATCGTGACGGGTTCTCTCGGATTCCCTTTGAGGAGCTGAAGGGAAGCGTCGAGAAAATGGAGGCGAAATTGAGCGGTAAGGAGATTGAGCTGGCCCTGGCCTCGGATATTCTGGTGGTTGACGACGAGGTGGCGGTCAATAACAACATCCGGAAGATTCTGAAAAAAGGGCAGTACACCGTGGATCAGGCGACCACGCGGGACGAAGCCCTGGAAAAAGTCAGCAAGGGATTTTACCGGGTCATCATCCTGGATCTCAAGATGCCCGGAGTGGTGGGTTTGGAACTCCTGGAAGCGGTGCACAAAATGCAGCCTAACGCCAAGATTGTGATTATCACCGGGTACGCCAGCATCGAGACGGCCGTGGAAACCTCCCGGCTGGGCGCCATGCTGTACGTCCCCAAACCCTTCACCCCCGCCGAAATTCGCACGGCTGTGGAAAAGGCCTCCCGCCTCGCCGCATAGCCAGCAGCGACTCTTCTATAACAGGCCGCGGAACCCTTAGGGGTCCGCGGCTTTTTTTATTGACAATGTTTTTCCTCATCAGTATTCTTTTGGTTTCTTGATAGTTTGCGCGGAGAGGATTCAGCCTCCTCCGCCGAACCTGGTTTGACCAAAATCATGAATTTACATTAAGCTGCGTGTTTCGGGCGATTTTTAATTCTTTATACGCGCCTGGGGCGCCGGAGGTAGATGGTGGACAGGTTAAAAAACAGAGACGAACTAATAACACTCCGTAAAAACCTTGTGGCCCAGCACAAGGATGGCAATAAAAAACTTATTTCCCTCTGCTCCGGATCGGGCTGCGGCGCTTACGGCACTGCCAGCGTTTACGAGAGCCTTATGGCCGAACTGAAGAAGGCCGGCCTTTCCGATCAAGTAGAGGTGCGTCTTACGGGCTGCCATGGCTTTTGTGAAAAAGGCCCTATCATGGTGATTCACCCGGAAGGGATTTTTTATCCCCAGGTGAAGCCCGACAAGATTCCTGAAATCGTGGAAATGACGTTGAAGAACGGGGAGATTGTGGAGAAATTCCTGTTCAAGGATCCCGTCAGCAAAAAGAAAATCGTCCACGAAAAGGACATCCCCTTTTACAAGCTCCAAAAGCGCGTCATTTTCGGCCGCAACCAGATGATCGATCCCACCAATGTCCTTCACTACATTGGCGAGGAAGGCTACATGGGGCTGGAAAAAGCCCTGTTCGAAATGGAGCCTCAACAGATCATCCAGGAAATCAAAGGCGCCGGCCTCAGGGGCCGGGGCGGCGGCGGCTTTCCCACGGGCATCAAGTGGGCCTCCTGCGCCAAGCATGACGGCGATCGCTTTGTCATCTGCAACGCCGATGAAGGCGACCCCGGAGCCTACATGGACCGCAGCCTTTTGGAAGGCAACCCCCACAGCATCATCGAGGGCATGCTCATCGCGGCCGTAGCCATGCAGTCCCACAACGGCTTCGTCTATGTGCGCCACGAGTATCCCCTGGCGGTCAAGAACCTGAACATCGCCCTGAAAAGCGCCCGGGAAATCGGCCTTTTGGGCAAGAACATCCTGGGTTCGGGCTTTGATTTCGACATCAAGGTCAGCCGCGGCGGCGGCTCCTTTGTCTGCGGCGAGTCCACGGCTCTCATGGCCTCCCTGGAAGGAAAGCCCGGCAGGCCCCGCGCCAAATACGTCCACACCGTGGAAAAGGGATTCCGGGAAAGCCCCTCCTCCCTGAACAACGTGGAAACCTACGCCAACGTGCCCCACATCATCAACAACGGCGCCGAATGGTACGCCTCCATGGGAACCGAAGGCAGCAAGGGCACCAAGATCTTCTCCCTGGTGGGCAACGTGGTGAACACCGGGCTGGTGGAAGTGCCCATGGGAACCAACCTCCGCACCATCATTTACGACATCGGCGGCGGCATTCCCAAGAAAAAGAAATTCAAGGCGGTCCAGAGCGGCGGGCCTTCCGGCGGCTGCATCCCGGAGCAATTCCTGGACGTGCCCGTGGACTTTGACGAACTGGTCAAGATCGGGTCCATGATGGGCTCCGGCGGCATGATCGTCATGGACCAGGACACCTGCATGGTGGACGTGGCCCGGTACTTTCTGGACTTCCTCAAGGAAGAATCCTGCGGCCAGTGCAACCCCTGCCGCGAAGGCATCAAGCAGATGCTGGACGTGTTGACCCGCATCTGCGCCGGCGAAGGCAAGGAAGGCGACATTGAGCTTTTGGAGGAACTGGGCGCCATGGTCCAGAAATTCTCCCTATGCGGCCTGGGAACCTCCTCGCCCAACCCGGTTCTGACCACCCTTATGTATTTTCGGCATGAGTATGAAGCGCATATCAGGGACAAAAAATGCCCCGCGGGCGTGTGCAAGCCCCTGTTCCACTACGAGATTGTGGACGGAACCTGCACCGGCTGCGGCCTTTGCGCCCGGAAATGTCCCCAGGACGCCATCACAGGGGCCAAAAAGGAAACCCATGTGCTGGACCAGGACAAATGCATCAAGTGCGGCATTTGCTACGATGCATGCAAGTTTAACGCAATTGCAATCCGATAACAGCGTCACGAGGCTAAACACATGATCACATTTAAGTTAAACGGCAAAAAAGTCCAGGGGGAAGACGGGCAAACCGTCCTGCAGGTTGCCGAAAAATATGGGGTGGAGATCCCAACATTGTGCCATCACAAGGCATTGGACCCGGCGGGCATGTGCCGCATGTGCACCGTGGAAATGTTCGACGGCAGAAGAACCAAGTTCGTCACGGCCTGCAACTATCCCATCTGGGAAGGCATGGAAATCTTCACGGATACGGAAACGGTTCACGAAGGGCGCAAGCTCATCGTGGAAATGCTCCTTTCCCGCTGCACCTCCGTCCCTGAAATCCAGAACCTGGCCAAAAAATACGGCATTGAAAAATCCCGCTTCGGCGAGGATAACGAAAACGACTGCATCCTGTGCGGCCTGTGCGTGCGCGTTTGCGAGAAAATGGGCAACAGCGCCATCACCCTCACCGGACGCGGCCTGGAAATGAAGGTGGACACCCCCTTCAGCGTCCAGTCCGACATCTGCAAGGGATGCGGCGCCTGTGAGTTCATTTGCCCCACCGGCCACATCAAACTGGAAAACATCAATAAAGGCGAAATCAAAAAGATTCCGTCCGAATACGAGCTGGGCCTCAAGGGCCGCAAGCCCGTTTACGTGCCTTACGCCCAGGCCGTGCCCAACACCCCGGCCATCGACCGGCGCTACTGCATGCATTTCAAGACCGGCGGCTGCCAGATTTGTACGGAAGTCTGCGGCGTCAACGCCATCGACCACACCATGCAGGACGAAATCGTGGAACTGGAAGTGGGCTCCATTGTGCTCGCCCCGGGCGCCAAGGTCTATAACCCCGGCAAGCACGACACCTACAATTACAACACCAATCCCAACGTGGTCACCTCCCTGGAATTCGAGCGCATCCTGTCCGCTTCCGGCCCGTACGGAGGCCACCTTGTCAGGCCTTCGGACCACGTGGAGCCCAAGAAAATCGCCTGGATTCAGTGCGTGGGCTCCCGCGACGAGCACCTGGACGGCAAGGGATACTGCTCCGGCGTATGCTGCACCTACGCGGTCAAGGAAGCCATGCTGGCCAAGGATCACTGCCCCGAAGGCCCCGACGGCCTGGACGCGGCGATCTTCTATATAGACATTCGCACCAACGGCAAGGACTTTGAGCGCTTTTACAACCGCGCCAAGGACGGCGGCGTGCGTTTTGTCAAGTCCAAGGTCACCAAGGTGGACCATAACGACGAAACCGGCATGGAAATCCTGCGTTACGTGGACGCCGCGGGCAAACTCCAGGAAGAGGAGTTTGACATCGTGGTCCTCTCCGTGGGCTTTGAAATCGGCGAAGAAACCAAGGAAATGGCCAAGAAACTGGGCCTGGAAGTGGACAAGAACGGCTTTGCCGTGTCCTCCAGCTTCAACCCGGTTCAGACCTCCCGGGACGGCGTGTTCGTATGCGGCGCTTTTTCCGCGCCCAAGGACATCCCCACCTCGGTCATCGACTCCTCGGCGGCCGCGGGCGTCACAGGCGGGCTTCTGGCCGATTCCCGCTTTACCCTGACCAAGACCGCGGAAATTCCGCCGGAAAGGGCCATCAAGGGCGACCCGACCCGCATCGGCGTGTTCCTGTGCTGCTGCGGCTCCAACATCGCGGGCGTTGTGGATATGCCCAAGCTGGAGGCCTTCGCCAAGACCCTGCCCGACGTGGCTCACGTGGAAGTCAATATGTATTCCTGCTCCCAGGACACCCAGGAAAAAATGTCCGAGGTCATCCGGGACCAGAACCTGAACCGGGTGGTGGTGGCGGCGTGTACGCCCAAAACCCATGAACCCCTGTTCCAGGAAACCCTTATCGCCGCCAGCTTGAACAAATACCTGTTCGAAATGGCCAATATCCGCAACCATTGCTCCTGGGTCCATAAGGACGCTCCGGACAAGGCCACCTTAAAGGCCATGGAAACCGTCCGCATGTCCGTCCAGAAAGCGGCCCTGGCCCAGCCCTTGACCGAGCCCAAGCTCAGCATTGTGGAAAAGGGCCTGGTTATCGGCGGCGGCGTGGCCGGCATGGAAGCGGCCAAAAACCTGGCGGCCCAGGGATACGAAACCCATATCCTGGAACGCACGGATCAACTGGGCGGACAGGCCCGCTCCCTGCACAAAACCTGGAAGGGCGAGGACGTCCAGAAATACCTGGCGCAGTTGATCAGCGACATCGAATCCAACGAGCTCATCACCGTGCATAAAAACGCGGAAATCACCAACGTGGAAGGCTTTGTGGGCGACTTCAAAACCACCTTCAAGGTGGGTGAAGAAGAAACCACCTACAACCACGGCGTGACCATTTTCGCCTGCGGCGCCACGGAATACAAACCCACGGAATACCTGTACGGACAGGATCCCCGGGTAGTCACCAACCTGGAACTGGAAAAGAAGCTCATCCAGGGCGACGCCGGGCTCAAGAGCGCCGGCGCGGCCGTGTTCATCCAATGCGTGGGATCGCGCATTCCGTCCAGGCCGTATTGTTCCAAGCTCTGCTGCACCCAGTCCATCAAGAACGCCCTGGCCCTTAAAAAGGCCAATCCCAAAAAGCCGGTTTTCGTGCTTTACCGGGATATGCGTCCCTACGGACTCCGGGAAAACCTGTACCGGGAAGCCCGCGAAAAAGGCGTGACCTTCATCCGGTACAATGACGACAAGCCCCTGGACGTCACCGGCGGCGATAAACTGACCGTCTCCTTTACGGATTACGTCCTGGGCAAAAAACTGCAAATCAGCCCCGAACTGCTGGTTTTGGCGGCGGCCATCGTACCCGAGGAGAGAAACCCCCTGGCTCAGGCCTTCAAGGTCTCCCAAAACCAGGACGGGTTCTTTGCGGAAGCCCACGTCAAGCTCCGTCCCAACGATTTCGCCACGGACGGCGTATTTTTGTGCGGCCTCACCCACGGGCCCAAGCCCATTGACGAAGCCATCGCCCAGGCCCAGGCCGCAGCGGCCAGAGCGGTTACGCTGCTTTCCCGCAAGGAGATCTCCGTGGCCGGAACCGTGGCCAGCGTGGATTCCCAATTCTGCAGCGGCTGCAAGGTGTGCGTGTCCATCTGCCCGTATTCCGCGCCTTTGTTCAACGAAAAAACCGGCAAGGCCGAAATCCAGTCCACTTTGTGCAAGGGCTGCGGGCTGTGCGTGGCCTCCTGCCGCAGCGGCGCCATCCATCTGGCGGGTTTCGACACCTCCCAGATTTTCAGCATGATCGACGCCCTGTAAGTTTTTCAGGTAGATAAAACAAAAAAGGGGAAGTTCCGTTGGGAGCTTCCCCTTTTTTTACCTTTTTCTGGGGATGCCGATGTTCCCCTCCAAAAAAATGACGACGCTGGATCCCCGTTTCCGCCATTACGGCATGAGGATTGCCAAACCGCGCGCAATCATCCCGCCTCCATGGCTCCACGAGGATGACGGAGTGCGGCGCCAGTTACAGCATGGGCGGCCCCGGCAGCACAGTGTGCCGCCGGGTGCAAAGCGCACAAGGCGCGGCCGGGAAAGATTGTAGAAACCAGGGAAGTACGGCGGGCGTACAGGTGGGAAAAAACCATTGTCGGGTTTGAAGTCCACTATCGTTCTCGCCAATATGAACCGCAAAGCCGGACTTCGTAACCCGACCTACGGCTCTGCTTGCCGCGATGGAGATTGGGTAGAGCTTGCGAAACCCAACAAAATTGAATGGTTGCTCTTACTCAATAGAATGGATGCTGGCGAAGAGGGCGGTGATTTCCTGCACATGGCCGGCGAGAAAATTCAGGTAGTCGATTTCCAGGGAGATCATGGCGTCCTCTTGGCCTCGGAGCCATTCCGACAGCCAGGCAAAGCGGATCAGAAGCATCAAGGGAAACAAATTCTCCCAGCTTTCCTTTTGAAATATCCCGGATTTCCATAGCTCGATCAAAAAAGCGCCCACGTAATTCCAGGAAACAGCCGGAGGATGCTCTATTCCCGCGCATCCGATCATCAACGCGACGTCGTACATCTCCGGCCGCATGCCGCAGAATTCCCAGTCAATGACCGCTCGGATGGACTCCTCTCCCCAGATGACGTTCACAGGATGAAAATCTCCGTGGCAGAATCCCAGGGGCAAGTCCTTCAATACCGGCAGAAAGTCTTCGGCCAGGGACAGGGCTGGGGATATGCGCTTCAATAACTGAGGATCGCGGGCCGAAATCTTCCGTACAAGGTCCGGCACAAAATCCTGCAGGGAAAAATCATCCGAGGCTTCCGGCGTCAATCCGGCCTTATTCCAGGTCCGTCTCAGCTTAACCAGAAAACCGGCCATGGCCCGGCCCCGCCAGGCTTGATCCAGATACTCCGGCCGGGGCAGGGGAGTTCCCTTGATATAAAGGCTTAGCTGAAAATGGCCTTCTTCCTGAGAAAGGATATGCCCGCCGTCCTTATGCGGCAAATACGGCGCAAGATCCTTCAGGCCCGCCAAGGAGAGAGCCTCCAGGGCTGCGGCTATGGATACCTTTCTGTCCACCGTTTCAGGCTTGAGGGCCTCCAGGAGAAAAAGGCCGCCCTGTTCATCCTCAACCGCGATCCTCTCCAGGGAGCGTTCCGGGCTGCCGTCCAAAGGCAGGTCCGTCCTTAAGCGGGATAACTGGAGTCCGTAGGCCTTTACTACGATTTCAATAGGTTGATTGTTTAACGCCAAACTAAAACCATTCCAATAAGTTTTATGATCCATCCTGAAAGCGGTAATTACAATTCATCCATCATTTAAAAAAGGACGCTGGGTCCCCGTTTCCGTCATTACATCATGATGATTGCCAAGGCGCCGACAATCATTTCGCCTCCTTGGCTCCACGAGGATGACGGATAGGGGCCGCGCCTGCGGCTTTTCTCAGGAGTAAATGGGTAGCCCCGGCAGAGTAGTATCCTGCCGGGGTGCGCCAGCACATGATGTTGGGCCTCCATAGTCTAAAGAGTCCCAAGACTGTCTGCAAACCTATGCCCATCCCTCAAAAAAAGATCTATATTTCGGAAAAAAAAGCCCGGCCTGATTGCAAAACGCAACATGGCCGGGCCTGGACTGACAAATTGGGGCCGGATTATTCCACTTTTTCGAAGTATTGCTTTTCTGCGCCGCAAAGGGGGCAGACCCAATCGTCGGGAAGGTCTTCAAAAGCGGTTTCGGGTGGAACATGCCGTTCCGGGTCTCCCAGTTCAGGGTCGTAGACGTAGCCGCAGGGGCATTCGTACTTATCCATGCAAATCCTCCTATTTTAAATTGTCCAAGGCTCCGTGCCAACTGCACCGATCGCAAAAAACGTCCGTATCTTCCTCCAGATCGCACCGGCCGGATACCTCTTCGTCAAAAACCGGCTCTCCGGTGGAGCAATCAAAGCAATACACTTCGAATTCGTCCTCAGCATCCTTCACATAAAACCGCTGACATTTACACACGGGGCATTTCATGGAAATCTCCTGTTTACGCGACCTGTTGGTATATGAATATAGGAACGAT
Source organism: Desulfatibacillum aliphaticivorans DSM 15576 (assembly GCF_000429905.1). Lineage (NCBI taxonomy): Bacteria > Pseudomonadati > Thermodesulfobacteriota > Desulfobacteria > Desulfobacterales > Desulfatibacillaceae > Desulfatibacillum > Desulfatibacillum aliphaticivorans. The sequence goes on from NZ_KE386982.1 coordinate 318,135, forward strand.
TATCATTAGGTCAATACTATTTTACCCCAAAAGACAAAATGGCCTTGGCGACGGCTTCCTGATCCTCCTCGCTGATATAGGGGTGCATGGGCAGGGAGAAGACCCTGGCGGCGCAATCGTCGCTCACGGGAAAGTCCCCCTTGGCGTATCCTAAATCCGCAAAGGCGTCCTGCCGGTGCAAGGGCTTGGGATAGTACACGGCCGTGGGAACGCCTTGCTCCTGAAGATGCTTCAAAAGCTGGTCCCTCCACTCGGGTTTTGCAGCCTTGAGGGTGTATTGGGCCCACGCGCTTTGATTCCCCTCCTCAACAAAGGGAGTGACGACCTTGTCCGACCCGGCCAGCAGGCTGTTATACCGTTCGGCGGCCTTTTGGCGCAGGTCCAGCTCTTCGGGGAAGATAGAGAATTTGCTGATGAGCACGGCCGCCTGGAACGAGTCAATGCGGCCGTTGATTCCAATGCGCACGTTGTCGTACCGGTCGTCGCCCTGGCCGTGCATGCGCAGGGAGCGCATAATCTTGTCCAGTTCCTCATCGTCCGTGAAGCACATGCCGCCGTCGCCGTAGCATCCCAGGGGCTTGGCCGGAAAAAAGGAGGTGCAGGCGACGTCGCCGAAGGAGCAGGCTCTTTTCCCGTTTTGCAGACCGCCAAAGGATTGGGCTGCATCTTCGACTACAAACAACCCGTGCTTTTCGGCGATTGCCTCGATGCGTGCATAATCCGCAACCTGCCCGAACAGGTCCACGGCGATAATCCCCTTGGGCTTGGGGAGATTGTCCGTCTTGGGCAGGGGGAGGTCTCCGGCGCCGGACTCCATGGCCAGGATGGTTTTTTCCAGGGCTGCGGGATCCATGTTGAAGGTCTTGGGATCGATATCCACAAAGACCGGCACGGCGTTCAACAGGCTGACCACTTCCGCTGTGGCGATGAAGGTGAAAGGCGTGGTCAAAATGGCGTCTCCGGGGCCGATTCCTTTGGCCAGCAGGGCCAAGAGGAGAGCGTCCGTTCCCGAGGCGCACCCCAGCCCGTATTTGGCGCCGGAGAAATTAGCCAGACTTTCTTCAATTTCGTCGATTTCAGGCCCCATCACGTAGCGGCCGTGATCCAAAATAACTTTCAACCGGGCCTCTATGTCCTCCCGGATTCTTGCTTGTTGCGCTTTTAAGTCTATGAATTGCATACCATCTCCCTTGGGTGCAGGTTATTATGAATTCATAGATGTCACAGTCCGGCGCGCAGGGTCAAGGCTAAACGAACAAAGCAGATTGACGGGATGCGAAAAAGCCGGTATTGTTCTCATATAACTAATGAAAATAACCTTTATGGGAGGATGATATGGCAGTAAATGTAGTGGACCGGGCCGACGACCCCGTACAAATCAAGCATGTGCTCATGAGCGTCTCCGACAAGACGGGCCTGGAAACCTTTGTTCCCGGCCTGCTGGAGGCCTGTCCGGGGGTGAAGATTTTCTCCACCGGAGGAACTTATAATAAAATTGCAGAAATCCTGGGCGACAAAGCCAAAGGCTGCCTGGAAGCCGTTTCCGACTATACCGGCCAGCCCGAAACCCAGGGCGGCCTGGTTAAAACCCTGGATTTCAAGATTTATCTGGGCCTTTTGACCGAGACCTATAACGACTCCCACCAGTCCGACCTGAAGCGCACCAACGGCGTGCCCATCGACATGGTGGTGGTCAACCTCTATCCCTTCCGGGAAACCATCGCCCAGCCCAAGGTCACCCCGGAAATGGCCCGGGGCCAGATCGACATCGGCGGCCCCTGCATGATCCGGGCGTCCGCCAAGAATTTTCTCCGGGTGTCCTCCGTGGTGGACCCGGACGACTACCCCATGATTCTGGACGAACTCAAGGCCAACAGCGGCTCCACAACCATGCGCACCCGCTACCGTTTGGCCCGCAAGGCTTTCCGTCATACGGCCTCTTACGACAAGGCCATTGCAGACTATCTGCAGGAAACGCCTTTTGACAATGCACGGCCTTGTTACAAATTTGAAGATTAGCTTTTGATAAAAATTCGCTTTGGAGGGGGAGTCCGGCTTTGACAGGTCCGGCTCCCCTTTTTTATGGCCCGCTGGGTCTAAAAATGGGAATATTTCCCGAGCAGCAGCACAAAAATGTATTTTTTATAGGAGTGAAAATACAAAAATGTACTATCATGTGATATAATTGCTTTTGGTTTAGAAGATGTAACTATTTAGATATAAATAAAAAAATACTCATTTATCCATTGTGGCACGTCCTTTGCTCTATATGCAGGTCAGTTGAAACGTAAGCTAAAATAAACGAATCAAAACACCGGCCCCCAAAAGGACGTATGAATAACCCTGACGCCATTACGAATCTGACCAAAAGCCTGGAAAAACTCCTAACCCTGGACGAGCCCCGGGAGTTGGACAATCTCCATGCCAGGGCTGTCGCAATTGACGATTATTTTCGGGCCACCTTTGAAAACAGCTCTGTAGGCCCCCGCATGCGGGTGGATAAAAATCCCTACGCCCTCATTGCGCTGGGAGGGTACGGCCGCCGGGAGCAGTGCATCGGCTCCGACGTAGACATCTTATTTTTATTTGAAAAGAAAATGCCGGACCAGGCCACGGAGCTGGTCCAGGAAGCCATTTATCCTCTGTGGGACCTGGGCATGGATGTGGGGCACGCCACCCGCACCCTGAAGGAATGCATCAGCCTGTCCTCCAAGGATTTTGACGTCCTGACGCCCCTGCTGGACGCCCGCTTCATCTGCGGCATGTCGCCTTTGTACACCCGGATGATGGAGATGGTCCACGACAAGGTGTTGAAAGGCAAGACCCGGACCGCCTTTTTAAAGTGGCTGGCCTCCACCAAACAGGACCGCCACGACCGCTATGGAGATTCCAGCTATCTTCTGGAGCCCAACCTGAAGGAAGGGCGGGGGGGCTTGCGGGACTATCACGCCATGTTGTGGATCGGCAGGATCGCCCACGGCGTTCGGGACCCCCGGGACCTGGAATACCTGGGCCTTCTGTCCCACGACGAATACGCCACCCTGACCCAGGCCCTGGATTTTATCTGGAAGGTGAGGAACCATCTGCACCACATCGCCAAGCGCAAGTGCGACCAGCTTTTCTTTGAGTATCAGCCGCTGGTGGCTCAGGCGCTGGGATTCGGCGGCGACCAGGATCTTCAGGGAATCGAGCAGTTTTTGAAGACCCTGCACCGGGCCATGGAGCAGGTCAAGCAGCGCCACAAGATGTTCATGCTTTCGGCTTTGCCCAGGAGCAGGCCGGGCAGACCTTTCAAGGCCGTTCGACCCACCAAGACTCCCGGCATTATCGTGGAAAAAGGCGCCATGGTTTTTGAGGACCCCAGCGCCCTGGCCAAGGATCCTGCGCTGCTTATGGAAATTTTTGCGGAAAGCGCCCGGGAAAGCCTTCCTTTGAGCCTGGACGCCAACCGCCTTGTGCGGGACTTCGCCCAGGTGGTGGACGACTCCTTCCGGAGCGATCCCCGGGTTGTGAAGGCCTTTGAAAAGGTCCTTTCCACGCCCGCGCCTGATTTTAATCCCATGGAGGAGATGTTCGCCACGCGGTTTATCACGGCCTTCATTCCCGAGATGGGCGCCATCATGGATCGGATTCAGTACACGCATTACCACGTGTTTCCGGTGGACAAGCACTCCATCAAGGCTCTGCAGATCGTCAAGTCCTTCGCCTCCCGGGTGGAGGATCGCAGGAACCATGACCTGTACAACGCGCTGTATCAGGAAGTCCCCAACAAAAAGACCCTGCACTGGGCCGTTTTGCTGCACGACGTTGGCAAGGGCAGCCCGGATGGCGGCCATTCCGGCAGGGGCGCCAGAACCGCCCGTCAGATTTTAAGCCGCATGGGCTACGGCGAGGCCATGATCCAGGACGTGGAATTCTTGATCAGGGAGCATCTGCTGCTGGCCAAGACAGCCACCCGCCGCGACCTGCACGACGAAAACACCTCCCTTGCCTGCGCCAGGAAGGTCAAGGACCCCGACCGCCTGAAAATGCTCTTTCTGCTTACGGTTGCGGACTCCCAGGCCACAGGCCCCAAGGCGTGGAACGACTGGACCTCCGTGCTTCTTCAAAGTTTGTTCATCAAGACGCACCACATTCTGACCAACGGGGAACTGGCCACGGAAGAAGCCACCCGGATGGTCAAGGACAAGAGGAAGCAAGTGCTGGCCGCCGCGCCGGAAAGCATGAAGCGGGAATGGTACAACCTGTTTACGCTCATGTCCCCAAGGTATTTGCAGTACACCCAGCCCAAGGAGATAGTGGATCACATCCGGCTTTACGAAAGATTGCAGGGTGCGGACGCAGTCATAGAAGCCGCTCCCTCCCGGGACGCCAATCTGCGCACCGTCACGGTGTGCGCCAAGGACCGCCCCGGCTTGTTTTCCAAGATCGCCGGCGTATTGACCCTTAATAATTTGAATATTTTTGACGCGCAGATCTTCACATGGCGCAACCATACGGCCATGGATATTTTCCAGGTCTCGCCGCCTCTGGATTCCTTGTTTGAAAAACGCACCTGGCAACGGGTGGAGAGGGATCTGGGCAAAGTGCTTTCCGGTGAAATGGATTTGAGCAAGGCCCTGGAGGACAAACCCGTAGCAAAAAGCGATGACAACAGCGCCAGCGCTTTGCGCCGGGAACGGGTTTCCGTGGACAACGACAGCTCCGGGTTTTTCACCATTGTAGAGGTGATCGCCTACGACCAGTTGGGGCTCTTGTACAAGATTACGGATGCACTGTACCGCTGCGGTTTGGATATCTGGGTCGCAAAGATTGCAACCAAGGCGGATCAGGTGGTGGACGTTTTTTACGTGCGCGACTTTGATGGACAAAAAGTTGATTCTCCGGAAAGCGTGGATGCCATTAAGCAAACCGTTTTGGAAACGCTGCACGGGGAGCGGAATAACAAGGGCGTTAAGCCCGCAGGCCTGGGCGAGACTGGGGACGAATCCAGTCCATTGAATCCAATCCATTAATAAATATAAGGAGAGACTTAAATGAATTCCGGCGACATTGCATGGATGTTATGCGCATCCGCCATGGTTCTTTTTATGACGCCAGGACTGGCGATATTTTACGGAGGCCTGGTCAGGTCCAAGAACGTACTTGGAACTATCATGCACAGCTTTATCATAATGGGCGTGGTTTCCATCATGTGGGTTCTCTACGGCTACACAATGGCCTTCGGCCCGGACCTGGGGGGCGGACTTTTAGGCGGCGCAAAATACCTGGGGCTCAGCGGCGTGGGCGCGGACATTGGTCCCTACTCCGACACCATTCCGCACATTTTGTTTTGCGCTTTTCAACTTATGTTCGCCGTAATCACCCCCGCGCTCATCACCGGGGCTTTCGCCGAACGCATGAAGTTTTCCGCGTTTTTGGCTTTTACGATCCTGTGGACCACCTTGGTCTACTTCCCGGTTTGCCACTGGGTGTGGGGCGATGGCGGATGGCTGGGCGCCATGGGCGCTTTGGATTTCGCCGGCGGCACGGTCATTCACATCAATTCGGGCGCCGCAGCTCTGGTTTGCGCCCTGTTCCTTGGCAAACGCAAGGGGTACGGCACCGATCAGATGCATCCCCACAATCTGCCCCTGACCATTTTCGGAGCCGGCGTGCTGTGGTTCGGTTGGTTCGGATTCAATGCAGGCAGCGCTCTGGCGGCCGACGGAACCGCTTCCATGGCCCTGTTCGTGACCCAGGTTGCAGCCGGAACCGGCGCTGTGCTGTGGATCATCGCAGAATGGATTTACCAGGGCAAACCCACGACGTTGGGCGCGGCTTCCGGAGCCGTGGCCGGTCTGGTCGCCATTACCCCGGCAGCCGGATTTGTCGGCCCGGTCGCCTCTATCATAATTGGAGGCGTTGCGGGAGTTTTGTGCTACGGCGCTGTTGTTATGAAGGGCAAGCTGGGTTATGACGACGCCCTGGACGTTGTGGGCATCCATGGCGTGGGCGGCCTGTGGGGCGCTTTGGCCACCGGCCTTTTCGCAGCCGAAGTTTACGGCGGCGTGAACGGCCTTTTTTACGGAAATGCGAACCAATTTGTTATCCAGGGCATCGGCGCGGTGGCAGCCATAGCCTACTCCCTCATTTTGACCGCAATCATCCTTAAGGTGTTGGACGCCGTACTGGGACTTCGGGTTGATGATGAAGAAGAATACCAAGGCCTGGACGTCTCCCAGCACAGTGAGGTAGGATACCGTATCGTTTAAACAAGTTGGACGGATATATACAACAGACCGAATTAACCCAAGGAGGAAAGCATGAAAAAAATCGAGGCCATAATCAAGCCCTTCAAGGTGGATGATATCAAGGAAGCCTTGAATGAGATCGGCATCAAGGGAATGACCCTGACCGAAGTCAAGGGTTACGGGCGCCAGAAAGGGCATAAGGAAATTTACCGCGGCGCTGAGTACGTGGTGGATTTTATCCCCAAGGTTCGGATTGAAGTGGTGGTGGAAGACGAGCAGGCCGAACAAGTGGTCGGCACCATTCGCGAAGCCGCCAACACCGGAAAAATCGGCGACGGCAAGATTTTCGTCATTCCCGTGGAAGACGTGGTTCGGGTGCGCACCGGTGAAAGAGGCCCCGAAGCCGTATAAAGCCCGTGCCGTAAAAAATGCGGCGGCAGGCCAATATAAACAGTTTACATCAGCACATGCATATTATACGAAAGCGCGCGGCTTAAGCCGTATAAACAAACAAGGAGGAACACCATGACACCCAAGGAAGTATTAGAGTTTGCAAAAGAACAAGGCGCAAAGGAAGTTGATATCCGTTTTATGGACTACCCCGGCCTTTGGCAGCATTTCAGCGTACCCCTTTGCGAGCTCTCCGAAGATAGCTTTGAAGAAGGCTTTGGCTTTGACGGCTCCAGCATCCGCGGCTGGCAGCCCATTAACGCCAGCGACATGCTGGTCGTGCCCGACGCCTCCACCGCTTTGATGGATCCCTTCTTCGCCAGCCCCACTCTGGTTCTCATTGGCGACATCAAGGACCCCATCACCGGCGAACCTTACTCCAGGGATCCCCGCAACGTGGCCAAGAAAGCCGAAGCATACCTGAAGAGCACCGGCATCGGCGACACCGCTTTCATCGGCCCCGAAGCTGAATTCTTCATCTTCGACAACGTGCAGTTTGAATCCGCCGCCAATGTGAGCTACTACGAAGTGGACTCCGTGGAAGGCATCTGGAACACCGCCCGTCCCGAAGAGCCCAACCTGGGCTACAAGCCCCGCCACAAACAAGGCTACTTTCCCGTACCGCCCATGGACAAGTTCCAGGACCTGCGCTCCGAGATGATGTTGACCCTGGAGCAGTTGGGCATCGCCGTGGAATGCCAGCATCACGAAGTGGCCACCGCGGGCCAGGCTGAAATCGACATGCGCTTTGCTCCCTTGCTGAAAATGTCCGACCAGCTCATGTGGTTCAAATACGTCCTGAAAAACGTGGCTTACAAGGCCGGACACACCGTGACCTTCATGCCCAAGCCCCTTTACGGCGACAATGGCACCGGCATGCACACCCACGTCAGCATCTGGAAAGACGGCCAGCCCCTGTTCGCAGGCGACAAGTACGCCGGCGTTTCCGATATCGCCCTGTACGCCATCGGCGGCATCCTGAAGCATTGCAAGGCTCTGTGCGCTTTCACCAACCCCACCACCAACTCCTACAAGAGACTGGTGCCCGGGTACGAAGCCCCCGTGAACCTGGCTTACTCCAGCCGGAACCGCTCCGCGTCCGTGCGCATCCCCATGTACTCCTCTTCGCCCAAGGCCAAGAGAATCGAGTTCCGTACGCCCGACCCGTCCTGCAACGGCTACCTGGCCTTCTCCGCCATCCTCATGGCAGTGCTGGACGGCATCCAGAACAAGGTCGATCCGGGCCAGCCCCTGGACAAAGACATCTACTCCCTGCCCCCCGAAGAGCTGGCGAACATCCCGTCCGCTCCGGGCTCCCTGCAGGAAGCTCTGGCAGCCCTCAAGGAAGACCATGACTTCCTGCTGAAAGGCGACGTGTTCACCCAGGACGCCATTGACATGTGGATCGACTACAAGACCGAAAACGAAGTCGACGCCGTCAACCTGCGTCCCCATCCGCACGAGTTCATGCTGTACTACGACATTTAATCCGACTTCGGCATCCAGGGATTTTTCGGATGTCCTTGCGGCAATAAAGACGGGGGAGGCGCCTGACAAAGGGGCCTCCCCCGTCCATTTTGATTTCGCGGCGTGGGCATGGCTGACGGCTAAAGCGGGGCGTGCGCGTTGCGGCGGTTTAATTAAAAGTCGTTTTGGGAAGTTTCTCTAAAAACTGCATAATATGAAATGTCATCATTGAATTTTTACGGGCATTGATTTTGACAAGAATAATGAATGGAGTTAATATTTAGCAATGGAAACGCGTTGTACGATGTAGCTGGCATAGGGGCTCGTGTATCGAAAAACCAGCGGGTGTTCTGACAAGGGGGCGTATGGGAAATACCACTGAAAGCAACAGAATGACTTCCCCTACCCATTACGTAGGCATTGGGGCTTCGGCGGGCGGACTGGAGGCCATCGATTCCTTTTTTGCCAACATGCGGCCCCAGAACAATCTTGCTTTTATAGTGATCCAGCACCTTTCGCCGGATCATAAAAGCCTGATGGTGGAATTACTGTCCAAAAAGACCGAAATGCCTGTGCACCGGGCTGAGGAAGGAATGCGGGTGCAGGCCAACCACGTTTACCTGATCCCTCCCAAAAAAAATCTGACCATATTCCATGGGGAACTGATGTTGACGGACCAGGATTCCTGCCGCGGCATCAACCTGCCAATCGACGTGTTTTTTCGCTCCTTGGCTGATGATGCGGCCGACAAGGCCGTGGCTGTGGTCCTTTCCGGCACGGGCAGCGACGGCACCCGGGGGGTGCGGGCCGTGAAGGAGGCCGGGGGGATGGTGATGGTCCAGTCCCCGGAGAGCGCCAAGTTTGACGGCATGCCGAGGGCGGCCATTTCCACGGGGGTGGCGGATTTTGTGCTGCCGCCGGAGGAAATGCCGGAGCAGCTGCTGGCTTTCGCCAGCCACTCATCGATCAAACGCACCGCCGCCTCCAATATTTTGCTGGGGGATGAGGACGGCCTGACCAGGATATTTGCGGAATTGCGCGGGAAAACCAAGGTTGATTTCACCTACTACAAGCCCAGCACCATCACGCGCCGGCTGGAGCGCCGCATGACTGTGAACCAGATTGACGAAATCAGTGATTATGTGCGGTATATCCAGACCTATCCCGGGGAGCTTATGACCCTCTACCGGGAGTTGCTTATTGGGGTCACCAGTTTTTTTCGAGATCCTGAAGCTATGGAGTTTTTGCGCAGCGAATGCTTGCCCGAGTTGCTCATGCGGGTCAAGGATCGTGAAGTCCGCTTTTGGATTGCGGGATGCTCCACCGGGGAAGAAGCCTATACCTTCGCCATTTTAGCTAAAGAAGCCATGGAGCGTCAGCGGATAAGCCGCGACATCAAAATTTTTGCCACGGATATAGACCGGGACGCCATCTTGCGGGCCAGCACCGGGTCCTATCCGGAAAGCATTGCCGCTGACCTGGATCCGGGGGTGCTGGCCAAGTATTTCTACAATAAGGAAGGGGTGTATCAGATCGCCCGGCATATCCGTGAGATGGTGGTGTTTGCCCAGCACAACTTGGTCAAGGATCCTCCTTTCACCAATATCGACCTGATAAGCTGCCGTAATCTTCTCATTTACTTTCAGCCTGTTCTGCAGCAAAAAGCCTTGGAAATGTTCAATTTTTCGTTGAATCCCCAAGGGGTGCTCTTTTTGGGAACCAGTGAAAGCATAGGGGATATGGCCGCCTGCTTTGAAACCGTGCATCAAAAGTATAAGATCTATCGGTCGCAGGGGAAGGCCCTCCCTCCCGGGCAGGGTAAGGGCGTGGGGGATATGGAGGAGAAAACCCGCCGGATCCAGCCTTTTTTCGTCCGGGAAAAAGGGCGGCAGCTGGCGCAGCCTGACGACAGCCGTCTTCTGTCGCGTCTGATGGATGTCGCTTCCAACGGCTATATGCCCCTATCTGTAATAGTGAACGAACAATTGGAAATCATTCATATCGTAGGAGATCCTTCCCCTTATTTCAAAGTTCCCACCGGCCGGACTGCGTTTGACATCACCAAAATGGCCTCCAAGGATTTGGCCATTCCATTGGCCACAGGCATTCAAAAGGTATTTCGCACCCGGGATAAAGTCATTTATAACAATGTGCTGCTGCATTTTGGACAGGAAGCCCAGACCCTGCGCCTGAATATCCTTCCCCTGCCGGAGCAAAAAGGCGCTGATTCGCTGGCAGCCGTCTTTATTGAGGAGGTGGACAAAAAGTCTGTTCCGGAGACCCGCGGAGACGGGGAGTATGACCTGGGAAAGGAAACGGAGCAACGTATCCGGGATTTGGAGCAGGAACTCCAGTTTGCAAGGGAAAACCTGCAGGCCACCATTGAGGAGTTGGAAACCTCCAACGAGGAGTTGCAAGCCACCAACGAGGAGCTGCTTGCCAGCAATGAGGAGCTGCAAAGCACTAACGAGGAGTTGCAGTCCACCAATGAGGAGCTTTACACGGTCAATGCCGAATTTCAAAAAAAGATCATGGAGCTGACCGAACTGCACAACGACGTGGACAACTTGCTCACGTCTTCGGGCATCGGCACCCTGTTGCTGGACGAAGATCTGGAAATTCGGCGGTTTTCGCCGGAAATCAACCGGTTATTCAATATTATGGAATCGGATGTGGGACGTCCCTTGACCCACCTTTCCCACCGGCTCATGGATTTTGACCCCTTGAAGATCGTCCGCAAGGTGCAGGTGGATAATAAGCCCCGCCAGTTGGAGGTCAAGTCCGAAGAAGGAAAAGCCTACCTGGCCCGGGTCATCCCTTATACTATCGGGGTGGGCGCTTTTTCCGGCCTTGTCATGACCTTTGTGGACATCTCCACGTTGACTTCCATGCGGAGACAGCTGAATCAGGCCGAGAAGACCTCCCAAGACATTCAACAATTTATGCCGGCGGGGCTTTATGTCTACTCCCTGAATGACGCCGGACAACTGATTTTGGAAGAAAGCAATCCGGAAGCGGAAAAGCTCACGGGCGTGTCCGCGGATCAATGGAAAGGCGAACCCTTTGAGGCCATCTGGCCCCGGGCCGGCGCAATGGATCTTAGCAAGTCACTTCTGGAGGTGATAAAAACAGGACAATCCTATGCCATGGACGATTTGGTTTATGCCGACGACCGCATCAAGGGGGCCTATTCCATCCAGGCGTTCCGCTTGCCTGAAAACCGGTTGGCAGTCATGTTTCAGGATGTGACCGAGCAAAAGAAAATGGAAGCTGATCTGGTAGCCAGTGAGTCCAAATACCGCAAACTTTTTGAAACCATGGCCCAGGGAGTGGTGTATCAGGATAAGGACGGCAACATCATTTCCGCCAACCCTTCCGCAGAACGCATCCTGGGGCTGACTCTGGATCAGATGATTGGCAGGACATCCATGGACCCCAGGTGGCAGGCCGTCAAGGAGAACGGAGAGCCTCTTGCCGGCCAGGAGCATCCTGCCATGGCGGCCCTGGCCACCGGAAAGCCGGTCACGGGCTATATCATGGGCGTGAACAACTCCCAGCACAACCAAACCCGCTGGATCATGGTCAACTCCACTCCCGAATTCCTGGACGGCGAAACCAAGCCCTGCCAGGTTTTTTCCACCTTTGACGACGTCACGGACAAGATTAATTTGCAAAGAGGACAGTATGACCGGTAAAAACTTTCCCAGTGCAGACGCATTGCGTGCCAGGGCCGAGAATATAGCCAAGTCCAAACCCCGGCAGCCGGAGTCCATGAATCCGGAACAGATGCGTGACTTGTTGGAAGAGTTCCAGATTCACGAGATTGAACTGGAGTTGCAAAACGAGGAACTGCGGCGCTCTCATATTAAGGAAGAAGAGACAAGGCAGCATTATTTCAATCTTTTTCATCATGCCCCTGTGGGATACGCCGTGCTGGATTCCGCCGGGATCATCAAACAGGCCAATGCCGCCTTGGGAAAAATGATTGGCAAGGAGTCCGCCGAATTGCACCATAAGGCTTTTGCCGATTTCTTGCGCCCGGAAGACAGCCATGTATTTCGCTCCCGCTTTAAGTCCTTGCTGAATTATCCCGATGGCAAGTCTCTTGAAGTGCAGATTGCCTCCAAAGGGCTTTCCACCATCCACGCCTCTATCCATGCGGTTCCCCACCCGAGGAAAGCCTCTAAGGAAGGGAACGCAACAAAGGAGCTGCTGCTTAGTATCACGGACATCACGGTTCAAAAGAAAGCAGAGGCGCAGCTGCAGGAGGCCTTGGACTCCAGCCGGCAGCAATCCCAGGAAATCTCCGGCCTTTTAAAGGGCGCCCGGGCCGTATTGGAACAAAAGGACTTCGCCCAAACAGCCCGCCTTATTTTTGACGTATGCCGGGAGTTGACCGGCGCAGCCTCCGGGTATGTGGCGCTTCTTTCAGATGACGGGGAGGAAAATGAGTTGCTGTTTCTGGAAGCCGGGGGACTGCCTTGTACGGTGGATCCCAAACTGCCCATGCCGGTCAGGGGGCTTCGGGCCGAAGCCTATCATCTGAACAAGGTAGCGTACGACAACGATTTTATGGAAAGTCAATGGGTGAAATACATGCCGCCCGGACACGTGGTCTTGAATAACGTGCTTTTCGCCCCCCTGGTGATCAAAGGCGTCACGGTCGGCATCATCGGCCTGGCCAACAAAGACGGCGATTTTAACGAAAACGACATCAAACTGGCTGCCGGCCTTGGGGAACTCACTGCTATCGCCTTGGAAAACAGCCGCAACCTGGAAAAACGGCAAGAAGCGGAAAAAGCCCGGGAGCGCACGATTCAGGAACTGGAAACGGCCTTGTCGGAAGTCAAAAAATTGAGCGGCCTCCTTCCCATCTGCGCCCACTGCAAGAAAATCCGGGATGACCAAGGCTACTGGAAACAACTAGAGGCTTATATTACAAGCCATTCCGAAGTATGGTTCAGTCACAGCGTTTGTCCAACGTGCGCCAAAATTCACTATCCTGATATTGATATTTACGAAGAAGAACCCTGATATTCTGAAATTGTGAATGATAGCGGTTATTTGTGATTGGCTGCAAAATCGAAAAGGAAGTCTACCTGCGTCCCCATCCGCGCGAATTCATGCTGTATTACGACATTTAATCCAATTTCGGCATCCAGGGATTTTTCGGATATCCTTGCGGCAATAAAGACGGGGGAGGCGCCTGAACCCTGTAAAATTCCCGGAGGGCGGCGTCCGGTCTGGGAAGGAAGAAAAATACATTGGCGGCGGCGAGGCAGGTGAATTTTTCGTCGTCCCAGGGCAGGTTTTCGGCGTCTCCCTCCAGGACTTCCAGGCGGCCGGACTCCACGGCTTCCCGGTTTTGCTTCCTGGCCAGGGCGGCCATGTCCGGGCTCAAGTCGAGGCCCGCGGCCCTGGACGCCGTCTCCAAAACCATTTTCAGGAGCGCTCCTCCTCCGCAGCCCACTTCGCAAAAAACGTCGTCCGGACCGATCTCCAACTTCTCCAGGATAAGCCGAAAGCCTGGATAGTGTCCCTTGGGATCTTTGTACATCAGCCGGCCGATCCGTCCGCTGGGAATTCTGGCCGTTGCGTCCCAGATTTTGGAAAGAATGCCTGACATAGCTTTCCCTCCTGATGCTCTTTAAAAAGCCCCCAACTGGCAGGGCTTGATCCTGATTTCCAGGGTTTCGCAGGCGGAGCTTACGGACATTTTGGAAATGTGCAGCCGCTTGGCGATGTCCCAGCAGGCAAAGCAGGGGATTCTTCCCTCCCGCGTTTGCTCCTTGATGGCGGCTTCCAGGTCCGGCTCCACAATGGAGGCGGGCTTGATGATTTTTTTATTGGGCTTGTACCCAAACAGGCCCATCTGGCATTTGGCCAGGCGAAAGCCCAAAACGTCCGTGGCTTTTCCTATATCAGCGGGGGAATACCCGGATTCCTCGGCCAGGGCGAAGGCCACGGCGCAGGCAAGGGTTCCGTCCTTCACCACTTTTTTCAAGGCTTTTTCCAAGTCCGGCTCAACAACGGCGTCCGGGGAGTGCTTTTCTCTAAAGTCCGTTCCCATTCCATTTCTCCTGTCTTTTGTTAAGATGCGAGAATATCATACTTAAAAACAGGCCGCTGGGCAAGCGCGGGGACGCAATAACCCGTGGAGTAAGGCGTTAAAACGTGCTATACTCAAAATGAACAATTGTTGGCCCTGAATTTTGGTAACAAAGGTTGATATGCCCCTGCAAATTAATAGAAAAACAACCCGGCCTATCCGGGTGGGAGACGTTCCGGTGGGCGGCGGCGCCATGGTGTCCGTGCAATCCATGACCAACACCTTCACCCAGGACGTGGAGGCGACTGTCGCCCAGATCAAGAGGCTGGAGGCCGCCGGATGCGAGATCATCCGGTGCGCGGTCCCGGACATGGAGGCGGCCCAGGCGCTTCGATCCATCAAGGAGCAAATTTCCATTCCCTTGATCGCGGACATTCATTTTGACCACAAGCTGGCCGTCGCCAGTGCGGAAAACGGCGCGGACGGCCTGCGGATAAACCCCGGAAACATCGGCAGCCAGGATAAGGTCCGGGAAGTGGTGCAGGCGGCCAGGGACCACGGCATGGTCATCCGCATTGGGGTGAACGCCGGATCTCTGGAAAAGGACCTGCTGAAAAAATACGGAGCGCCCACGGCCGAAGCCATGGTGGAAAGCGCCGTGAACCACATCGACATGGTGCGTTCGTGGGATTTTCACGACATCAAGGTTTCCATCAAAGCCTCGGACGTGTTCAAGACCATCGAGGCTTACCGGGCCTTGTCGGAAAAGACCGATTTGCCCCTGCACCTTGGCATCACCGAGGCGGGCACGCGATACGCCGGCACGGTGAAAAGCTCTCTGGGCATCGGCCTGCTCTTGTTTGACGGCGTCGGCGACACCATCCGGGTGTCCCTGACCGGCGATCCGGTCACGGAGGTTCGGGTGGCTTACGAGATTCTGCGCAGCCTGAAAATCCGGGAGCGGGGGCCGGAGATCATATCGTGCCCCACCTGCGGCAGGACGGAAATCGACGTGCTTGCCATTGTGGATCAGGTGGAAAAACGCCTGCAGAACATGACCAAGCCCATGAAAATCGCCATTATGGGGTGCGTGGTGAACGGCCCCGGAGAAGCCCGGGAGGCGGACGTGGGCATAGCCGGCGGCCGGGGCGTTGGCATTGTATTCAGGCGCGGACAAGTAATCAGGAAGGTCAAGGAAGCCGAATTGGTGGAAGCCCTTCTGGAAGAAATAGGAAAGGATGAATAAATGGGAAAGCAGATGAAAACGGCGATTACGCCGACGCGGGAGGAAGATTATCCTGAGTGGTATCAACAAGTGGTCAAGGCTTCGGATCTGGCGGAAAACTCGCCCGTCCGGGGGTGCATGGTCATCAAGCCCTGGGGCTATGCAGTTTGGGAAAAGATTGTCGCCAACCTGGACCGCATGTTCAAAGAAACCGGGGTGAAAAACGCGTATTTCCCCTTGTTCATCCCTTTGCGCTTTCTCCAAAAGGAAGCCAAGCACGTGGAGGGCTTCGCCACGGAATGCGCCGTGGTCACCCATCATCGACTGGAAAAAGGCCCGGACGGAAACCTGGTTCCCGCGGGCGAGCTGACCGAACCTTTGATCGTGCGCCCCACCTCCGAAACCATTATCGGCGATTCCTTTTCCCGCTGGGTGTCATCTTACCGGGATCTGCCCATCCTGCTTAACCAGTGGGCCAATGTGGTCCGCTGGGAAATGCGGCCCCGGGTGTTTTTACGCACTGCGGAATTTCTGTGGCAGGAAGGCCATACGGTGCACGCTACCTCCGAGGAAGCCTACGAGCGCACGGAAATGATGTTGAACGTCTACGCCGATTTTGTGGAAGAGTTCCTGGCCATGCCCGTGCTCAGGGGCGCCAAAAGCCCGGCTGAACGCTTCCCCGGCGCTGTGGACACCCTGTGCATCGAAGCTATGATGCAGGACCGCAAGGCCCTCCAGGCGGGGACCTCCCACTTTTTGGGCCAGAATTTCGCCGTAGCCTCCGAAATCAAGTTCCAGTCCGCCGAAGGCAAGGAGGAATACGCCTGGACCACCAGTTGGGGCGCCTCCACCAGGCTCATGGGCGGCTTGATCATGGTTCATTCCGATGACGACGGTTTGGTTCTGCCTCCGCGCATCGCACCTGCCCAGGTGGTGTTGATGCCCATCATCAAAAAGGAGGAAACCCGGCAGGCGGTCATGGACTACACCAATTCCCTGGCGGACGAACTCCGCGCCCTGGATTTTCACGGCGAAAAGCTGTCCGTGGAAATCGACGATAAGGACAAACCCGGCCGCGCCTGGGACTGGATCAAGAAAGGCGTGCCCATCCGGGTGGAAATCGGGCCCCGGGACATGGAAAAGAACGCGGTCTTCATGGGCAGGCGCGACACGCCGGGCCACAAAAAAGAGTCCATGGACAGGAACGATTTCGTCGCCAAGGCGGTGGAAATGCTGGACGACATGACCCAAAAGCTCTTTCAAAAAGCCCTGGATCACAGAGCCGAGTTCACCGAAAAAGTGGACGGCAAAGACGCTTTTTATAAATACTTTACGCCCAAGAACGCCGAAAAGCCGGAAATGCACGGCGGCTTCGCCCTGTCCCACTGGTGCGGCGAGATGGAGTGCGAAGAGAAGATCAAGCAGGACCTGGCAGTGACCATCCGCCTGATTCCCTTTGATGCGGAGGAAGAGGCGGGCGAATGCATTTGCTGCGGCAAGCCCAGCAAAAAGCGTGTTGTATTCGCCAAGTCGTATTAACGAAATGGGGTCAAGTCTACGTTTGACGTTTGAGACTTAAAACACACGCTCAAACGTCAAACGTAGACTTGACCCCCAACCACGAAACCCGGCAAATTTTGTATTTTGGGCGCCTATTATGCATGCGTTTTATGTGAAATGGGGTTATGGCCAAATTTTTATAATGACGGCGTTATGATTCGAATTCAGGACATAATTGACAAGGTCTGGGATTATAATCCGGATGCGGATTTTGACCTCATAGAACGGGCCTACATTTTTTCCGCCCGGGTTCACGACGGACAGGTGCGCCTGTCCGGGGAGCCTTATCTTTCCCATCCTTTGGAAGTGGCGGGAATTCTGGCGGACATGCATCTGGACGTCACCAGCATCGGGGCCGGCCTGCTTCATGACGTGGTGGAGGATACCCACGCCACCCCGGAGCAGATTGACTCCATGTTCGGAGCTGACATGGCCCACATCGTCAAAGGCGTGACCAAACTGTCCAAGCTCAGCTTTCGCAGCAGCCAGGAAAGGCAGGCGGAAAGCATCCGCAAGATGATCCTGGCCATGGCCGACGACATCCGGGTGGTTTTGATCAAACTGGCCGACAGGGTGCACAACATGCGCACCTTGCAGTTTCAAAAGGAGAACAAGCAAGTCCGCATCGCCCAGGAAACCCTGGACATCTACGCGCCCATCGCGGGGCGTTTGGGCATCTACTGGATCAAGCAGGAGTTGGAGGACCGTTCCTCCATGTATTTATATCCCGAGCAGTACCGGGAGATCGAAAATCTCCAGAATCAAAAGAAGCACGAACGCGACGCCTACGTGGAAAAGGTCAAGGGCATCCTGCACGACAAATTGGGGGAAGCGGGCCTGAAAGGCCAGATTTTGGGCCGTTATAAGAGCTTCTACAGCATTTACAATAAGATGCTTCAGCAAAACCTGGAGTTTGAAGAAGTCTACGATATCATCGCCTTCCGCGTGATTTTGGACACCATCCCCCAATGCTACGAAGCCCTGGGCCTGGTCCATAACATTTGGAAGCCCATCGCCAAAAAATTCAAGGACTACATCGGCAATCCCAAGCCCAACATGTACCAGTCCCTGCACACCACGGTGATCGGCCCCTTTGGGGAGCGCATGGAAATCCAGATCCGCACCCAGGAAATGGACGCCGTGGCCAAGTCGGGCATTGCCGCGCACTGGAGCTATAAGGAAGGCAAACAGGCGGATGAGAAAACCCGTCAGGCCTTCGCCTGGATTCAGGATATTGTCGAGCATCAGAAAAATGTAAAAGACCCCCAGGAGTTTCTGGAAAACGTCCGCATCGAATTATTTCCGGACGAAGTGTACGTGTTCACCCCGGCCGGCGACGTCAAGGCCTTGCCCCGGGGCGCCACTCCCTTGGATTTCGCCTACGCCATTCACTCGGAGGTGGGGAATCATTGCACCGGCGCCAAGGTGAACGGCCGTATGGTTCCGTTGCGCACGGAGCTGAAGACCGGCGACAGCGTGGAGATTCGGACCCAGAAGAAAGGGCATCCCAGCAAAGACTGGCTGCTTCACGTCAAGACGGTCAAGGCCAGGACCCGCATCCGTCAATGGATTAAAACCGAGGAGCGGGAGAGAAGCCTGGCTCTGGGCAGGGAAATGTGCGAAAAAACCTTCCGGCGCAATCGCATGGCTTTATCCACCATGCTGAACAGCCCGGAAGTGGAAAAAATATACAAGGATTTTGGATACAAGGATGCAGAGAGCATGCTGGCGGCCGTGGGCTACGGCAAGCTGACCCCGCTGCAAATCCTCAAGAAATGGGCTCCTCAACCGGATTCCGACGAAGAAAACAAACTCCCGACTCATGCTCCCGCTCCCTCCAAGAAAAAGAAAGATGCAACGGGAATCCTGGTTAAAGGCATGGATGACATGCTCATCCGTTTCGGCAAGTGCTGCAACCCCCTGCCGGGAGATCCGGTCGTGGGCTATATCACCCGGGGGCATGGGGTGACCGTGCATTTGAAAGGGTGCGTCAACGCCATGCAAATGGACCCGGAAAGGGCCATTGAAGTGGAATGGGCCGAAGACGTGACCCAGACCTATCCGGTCAGGCTGTATGTCAGGGCCAACGACCGGGTGGGGCTGCTGGCGGACATCACCGCCGCAGTCAGCCAATGCGACGCCAACATCACGTCCATCAACACCCGTTTGGGGGAGGATCAGCAGGCCAATGTGTACCTGGTCGTCCAGGTGGCTGGAAAGGATCGTCTGGATGTGGTAATGGCAAGTATCCGCAAGGTCAACTCGGTCACCCTTGTCAAAAGGCAGAGTAGGTAGTTTCTTTCCCGCCGTTTTTTGCGGGAAAGGCTTTTTCCATATTTTAAATACGATGCCGTTATGATTGGTCCCAACCCTCGCATCATGGCTAAGTTTCATGCATTAAAGAGGATCGGAGCTTGTTTTCTTCTCAAAGCCAACCGGAAATGAATAACGATAGCCGCATAACCCCAAAAGATATTTTGGATAAATTCAGTCTTTTGGAAAAGCGCATCCTCAGAAGCCAGGAAGATGTGGAGCAGCTTTCTGCGTTTATTGAAGAATTGCCCATCGGCATCCTGGATTTTGACCTGGAAACCAACAGGGTGGTGGGCGTAAATCGCGCCCTAAGGGATCTTTCCGGGTATGAGGTTCACGAAGCAGCCTCCATGGAGCCCAAGGACTTTCTCGCGCCCGAATCCATGGACCTCATGAAAAACCGGGTGGCGCGAAGTCTGAGCGGCGAACACATTTCCGAGCATTCCGAATACGCTTTTTTTACCAAGTCGGGAAAAAAACTCTGGTGCCAGTTGGCGCAAAGGCTGATTCTGAAAAACGGCAAGCCCTGGCGCATTCTGGCGGTGGTTCAGGACATCACCTACCGGAAGCGTTTGGAAAAAGCCAGGCAGGAAGGGGAGGAGAAATTCCGCAATATCCTGGAAAACACCCAGGATTGCTTTTACCAGACGGATATTCATGGGAATGTGATATGGACAAGCCCCGCCACCGCCAAACTGCTGGGCTATGCCTTGGATGAGGTGATGGGCAAGAATGTGGCCCGCACCTTTTACGCCAGACCGGAGGATCGGGAGAGGCTTTTGGAAACCATGCGGAGTTCCGGCAAGGTTTCCGATTATGAGGTGCTTTTGCAGCGCAAAGACGGGACCACCGTTTGGGTGAGCACCAATTCCCAGTATTACACGGACGAGAACGGCGTGATCCAGGGCGTGGAAGGCGTGTTCCGCGATATCTCCGCCCAAAGGCGCGCGGAAAAACAATTGCGGGAGGCCCACGCCCAACTGGAGCAAAGGGTGGCTGAACGCACCAGGGATTTGGAGGAAATCAACCGGGACCTCAAAGAGGAAATCGCCCGTCGAAGAACCTCGGAAAAGGCGCTCAATCACTCGGAAAACAAATACCGCACCATCCTGGAAAACATTGAGGACGGGTATTACGAGGTGGATCTGAAGGGAAATTTTACCTTTTTCAACGCCGCCATGACCAGGATTCTTGACTGCGCGCCCGACGAACTGCAAGACCTGAACTATCGAAAATTGGCCGACCAGGAAACCGCTAGCAAGGTTTTCCAAGTATTCAGTAAAGTGTTCAAAACGGGCAAACCCTTCAAGTCGGCGGACTATCAACTGGTTAAAAAAGACGGAACCCGGTCCTTGTTAAACATCTCCGTTTCCCTGATTCGCGACATGGACGGCCGAAACATGGGCTTCCGGGGCGTAGTGCGCGATATCACCGAACGCAATGCGGCTGAGGAGGAGAAAAGGAACCTGGAGCTCAAACTCCTCCAGGCCCAGAAAATGGAGGCCATGGGCACCCTGGCCGGCGGGGTGGCGCACGATTTCAACAACCTCCTCATGGGGCTTCAGGGCAATGTAAGCCTCATCCTATTGGAGCTTGGCAAGGACCATCCCACCTACGAACGCTTGAAAAAACTGGAAGGCTTTATCAAGGACGCCACCGGCCTGACAAGGCAGCTTTTGGGCTTCGCCCGGGGCGGCAAGTACGAAGTCACCACCACGGACATCAACCAACTGATAAACAAAACCCTGGAGATTTTCGGCAGAACCCGCAAGGGCATAAGGATTTCCAGAGCTCTCGGCGACGTATGGCCCGTGGACGTGGATCAGGGGCAGATCGAACAGGTGCTGCTTAATCTCTACGTCAACGCCGGGCAAGCCATGCCAAAAGGCGGCAACTTAAAGGTGTCCACCCGGAACGTGCATCTGGATGAAACCTTTGTGGCGCCGCATGGCTTGAAAAAAGGCCGCTTTGTCAAAACTTCGGTGACGGATACGGGCATCGGCATGGATCTGGCCACCCAGCAAAAGGTGTTCGACCCCTTTTTCACCACCAAGGACATTGGCAGGGGCACCGGACTCGGCCTGTCATCAGCCTACGGCATCATGAAAAACCACGGGGGCGTCATAAACGTGTTCAGCAAGCCGGGTAAGGGCTCCACTTTCAATATTTACTTGCCTGCATCGGAAAGCAGCGTCCAGGAGGCGTCCCCGGAAGCGGAGGGCGTGGAATACGGCGTCGGAACCGTGCTTTTAGTGGACGACGAAGAAGTGGTCCTGCGGGCCGGCCAGGAGATCTTGAAGATTTTGGGCTATACGGCTTTGGTCGCCAATCGGGGACGGAAAGCCATTGAAATCGTCAAGGCCATGCAAGGGAAGATCGACCTGGTGATCCTGGATCTTATCATGCCCGACCTCCACGGCGGCGAGGTTTTTGACGTCATCCGGGAGATCAATCCCAAAATCAAGGTGCTTCTCTCCAGCGGATACAGCCTGGACGGCCAGGCCGCGGAAATCATGGCCAGAGGCTGCGAAGCCTTCATCCAAAAGCCCTTCACCGTGGAAGCCCTGTCCCAAAAAATAAAAGCCGTCTTGGGGGCGTAGAAAAGCGGGGATTGATGGCATCGGTAATTATAAAGATACTCTCAGTAGTGCTCTTGGCGCTAGGCTTGCTTTCGATCTACGCCAATTACGAACTCCTGTTTAAATATTATCTCTTAAAACAAAGAGATAGAAATATCATCCTTATTCCGATTATGGGCGGGTTGTTTACGTGTATCGGCATGATTTTGTGGGGCAGTGGCTTAATGCGTTCGTTGGCGTTTATTCCTCTGTTTATAGATATTGCCTGTCTGCCTATGATCCTGTTGGCTTTGTACAGGGTATTTATTGCAAAGGGTCTATATTAAGAAGCCCTCATGTCGGGTTTGAAGTCCGTCAGCGTTTTCGGCCATGTGAACCGCAAAGCCGGACTTCGTAACCCGACCTACAGCTCAGCATCCGCGACGTAGGTTTTGGAGCTTGTTAAACCCAACAACAAAATGAATTTATAGCTGCATGTTAATAACGAGGCGTCACTGTAGGGGGGCAATTGTCAAAAACAACAAATGTTAGGCAAGCGGTCTTGATTTTGTTTTTTTTAATATCTGGCTTCGCAATGCAGGCGCTTTTATTCAAAACCAAGCAAAACTCATGGACTGACGCCCTTCTCAGCTATCAATGGCTATGGATTTTATATTTTGTTTTTAGCCATTGGGCGACTAAGTATCTGATTCGAAAAAAATGGCTATAGAATTGCCCAAGCCGACTTATTGTCGGGTTGAAGTCCGCCAGCGTTTTCGGCGATGTGAACCGCAAAACCGGACTTCGTAACCCGACCTACGGCTCAGCATCCGCGACGTAGATATTATGGGTAATACGGGCGGCGATTCAGGCCAAGGGGGTTGACCCGCTCCTTGAAACCGTGGGTTAAGTAATTGGAAGCTGTTAGTTTTCAATCACTCAGAGCCACATCAAGGAGGGGTCATGAACAAGGTACTTTATGTCGGAATGGATGTCCACAAAGAAAGCATCGTTGCAGCAACGGCGGAAGGGGCAAGCGGAGAGGTTGACATGTTCGGAACATGGCCTAACAACACGGCGGCGGTGGATAAAATACTGCATAAGCTGTCTTCCAAAGGGAGAGATCTTCGGTTCGTGTATGAGG